>JANPKH010000343.1:0-17026 GCA_031425935.1 Gammaproteobacteria bacterium
GGCAATAATAATCTTAAGTTGGATTTTTGTTGCGGCACGCGTTGCCCATAGCTGGATCCATCTCACCAATAATAATGTTATGCATCGCCTTAAAGCTTTTATGCTTGGCAATATATGTGTGGTACTTATTTGGGGAAAACTGGTATGGGACTACACTAACCATTGATAAAAAGTAACTATTGATAAAAGTGGTGATGGATAAAACTTTTTTTGATGATAATAACGTTAAATATACGTCAAGAGACCTTTGCACGATGCAGCGAGCGATGACAGTACAAGGCAAAAATTGCTAAAAAAGCGGAGTTTACACGAAGTAAATGAGCATTTTTTAGCAATTTTTAACGCAGTAATGTCGAGCGCAGTAATCGTGCAAAGGTCTCGTCAAACATTTAATAAATTTTTGCCTCACCTTCGGGCCTCGTTTTAAATCGGGGTTGAGCCCAAAAATATTGGCCAGGAATTTTACGAATTTCAGTTTCCATAAATTGGCTGACCCGTAACGCATCTTGATATTCATCGCCCGACGGATAATCTTCGAAGGGTGGGTGAACAACTAATTCATAACCTCTGCCCTTAGCTAAACGTTTTTGCGTAAATGGAATTATTCTTGCCCGTCCCATTCGCGCAAATTGAGCTGTGGCAGTAACAGTCGCTGTTTGAACACCAAAAAAAGGCACAAAAATACTTAACTTTTCACCGAGATCACGATCAGGCGCATACCAAATCATTCGTCCCTGACGTAGGCGTGAAATCATGCCCCGCAAATTCTCGCGGTGAAATGCTGTACCGCCACGGCAATAAGCTTCGCGACGGGTTTTCTGCATATAGTCGTATACCGCATTATCATGCGGACGATACATACCATCATAATTAACGTGGACGCCTAACATAGCAGTACCGATGTCCAGGGTAGTAAAATGCATACTTAAAAGTAACGCTCCCTGCCCGTCTTGTTGCGCCGCTTTAATATGCTCAAGCCCCGTCACCGTAAATATTTTGCGAAGACGCCACAGTGGCCAAAACCATGCAATTCCTGTTTCAAAAACAGCCATTGCAATCGAACGAAGCGACTCATTTAAAAGTGCCTTATGCTCGCTATCACTCAACTCAGGGAAACATAAACGTAAATTGGTTTGTGCTTGATTCAAACGTTTTTTGTTGTAACGCAATAATGGCGCGGCTACGTAAGAAAGATAAAACTGCACACGATATGGCAACTGCGCCAGCAAAAACCAAATACCCACTCCAAACCAGGCAGGCCAATGACGTGGAGCAAGTAGGGCATAGGTAAATACGGGGGTTTGCATAAGCTAATCAGATTTAGTTAAAGGGCGGCATTATAACGGGTTAAGCTCATTTTCTCTTGTATATGATTTAATAAAAAAATACCCGCGTTTTACTTGCGGGTATTTTTTAAAAGTCGACTTTTGAAATACTTTATTTAATGGTTATAGATCTAAACAGAGGGTTACCTTGGCGCAAAAAGCGAATTGCTTTAGGGACATTTTGGGGCAGAGCTGCAACTACTTTGTTGTAGCTAGCGACGGAATTCACATCAATAAAATTCAATTGCGTAATTACATCGCCTTGCATTAAGCCGGCTCGCTGAGCTGCGCTATTCGGAGCTACGAACAAAACCTGCACACCGCTTTCTTTAGTTTCAGTGTTTGCTTCAACAGGCCCAACGATTAAGCCCATCGCATCGACTTTACCTTCGCTCGGCACTTCTTGCTGATTACGTTGCACTTGCGCCTGGCTTAATGGCAACTTACCAACAACAACAGTCAAAGTTTCTTTTATTCCTTTACGAACAATTTCAAAAAACACTTTAGTATTTGGTGCCAAACGACCAACAATATGTGGTAAATCCGCTGACGTATGAATGACTTGATTATTAAATTTAATAATTAAATCGCCCGCCTTGACGCCCGCTTTTGCAGCAGGCCCTTGAGGATCAACATCTGCAACTAACGCACCCTGCGCCTTATCCAAACCATACGAACTTGCTAAATCTTTATCCACATCCTGAATAGTTACACCTAGCCAGCCGCGATCAACGTGACCTTTTTCTTTCAGTTGTGCCACTACCTCAAAAGCAACGGATGCCGGAATTGCAAACGACAAGCCAACGGACCCGCCGGATGGAGTGTAAATTTGTGCATTCACACCCACAACTTCGCCCTCGACATTAAACAACGGACCACCTGAATTTCCAGGGTTAATCGCAACATCAGTTTGGATAAAAGGAACATAGGTATTTTGATGACGTTCAGACGGAATGCTACGGCCTATCGCACTCACTATGCCGGCGCTAGCAGAATAATCCAAACCGAACGGTGAACCAATGGCGACAACCCATTGCCCCACTTTTAATTTTTCATCTTTGGCTAACGTTAAAATCGGTAAATTTTTTGCTTCAATTTTTAATAGCGCAATGTCAGAGCGCTCATCAGTACCTATTAATTTCGCATTAAATTCGCGTTGGTCGTTCATGATTACTTTTATTTCATCGGCATCATGTATCACATGATTATTGGTCACCACATAACCGTCAGCAGAAATAATAAAACCTGAGCCTAAAGAACCGCGATCTTGTGGCGGCATTTGGCGTTGCTCTAGCAACTCACGAAAAATCTCAGGTATTCCAGGCGGAAGGTCTTGTGGCGAATGACCATAAGGAATTTGATTACGGGGACCTGCGGCCATTTGACGCGCTTTAGTCACAGCAGTAATTTTAACTACAGCGGGGGAAGCTCTTTCAATTAACTCACTAAAATCCGGCAAAGTGACCGCATTCGCATTTGGCAAAGTGACCGCATTCGCATTTAATGTGACAAGACACATTAATGCAACCATCATCCGAGCAGTATTTATACAGCCAACCCATAGGTTTTTCATCATTATTTCTCCAGACTACATTAATTTTTTAAACCACTTAAACAGCGGAATTACGCGACAATTATGACATGAGTGAACAGAAAAAATTCCCTTAACCAATAAACTGGGCTCAGAGTTAAAAGCCTTTGCCTTGGGCCAAGCAAAGTTTTCATTCTGATTTATTCAAAAAGATTTATTGTTTTTGAACTAAAGCACACAAAAATCACCTTGAAAATTGCGCTAAAAACCACAAAAAATGGCATTTTATTGTTGCGGAATTAAATCTAAACCTTCAACCATTTTATCGATATCTTCCGGCGTTAATTTGCCTTTACTTGGGTTTAATTTGTCTTTTTCAAGAGCGGCTTTTCTAGCGGCCGCATTTTTCTGACTTTCCTGGCGTGTCGCCTCAGTTTCCAAGCGAACTGTCACACGACGATTTTGTGCGCGCCCCTCAGCAGTTTTATTCGAGGCAATAGGAAATTTTTCACCGTGCCACCGAGTGGCAATTTTGTTAGTTGCAATACCTTGAGCTGCTAAATAAGTAGCTACCCATTCTGCGTATTGTTTAGATACGGCTTCATTTATTTTCGTGGCTTCCGAATTATCGCTATGAGCATCTATTAAAATTCCTAATACTTTTGGATCCGCTTTCATGTATCGCGCAACCTTTACCAATTCCATTTTTGTCGCAGCACTTAACCCTTCAGGTCTTTCTGGATAATGAATTAATGTACGAGAGACTTGCGAAAAAGTGTAATTTATTAATTCGCCGATACATTGCTGATAGTTTTTATATGCAAATAAAAAGTTTCTCGTTTCAAGCACCACACGCATGACTCCCGCGTTAATGAGGGAATCATTAATACTACTTTTGTCCATAACCTCCGGCGAAGTAAACATTATCTTCACCCCGCTCGAAAGTTGTGATACCACTTGAGCAATATTATTTCCCCTCAAAGTAATAGGTTGCGCTCCTGCAACAGCCGTAACCGTTCCTAAGCTTACTGGCACTACCGTATTGCGCCATACCGGCGGCAAGGTTTCTATGCTAGCTGGACCTGGCGGGAAAATAATTTTATCTCTCGACTCGATATAAAACACCTCCTCATTGCCAGCCTTACGCGACAAATTTGCGCTACCAAAGCCAGGAATATTATGGGTAATGCTACAGGCGAAAGGATTAGAAGTTGGTTTCCAATCAGCACTTATTATATCCGCAGCAAAAATAGGCGCTTTGGCCAAACTCTTACTATTCTCCTTACTGCTAGCCTTAAGAGTTACCCCGTAAATTGAAACATCTCGCTCAATGTAATCAATCATTTTTGCTGTTTCTGTCTGCGAACCTTTTTGCTTATTTCCTTGGTGCTTATTACCTTCGTGCTTAGTAACAGTAGAGCCATAAATATTACTATCGCGTATTATGTACCCTAGCATTCTGGAGACGTCGGGATTCTTACCAGAATTTTCGGCAGTTGGAGCATTATATTCACCAGTACATTGCTGATAAATTTTATATGCAGATGTAAAATTTTTGGCTTCTAAAATTACACGCATCGTATGTGCGCCATGCGCTGCCATGTATGTTTTATTCTTAATAGACTTAGGTTGTGAAATAAATACTATGCTAATTCCTTGATTTAATTGTGCAAGAACTAATGCAATTTGCGCTGATTCCATTTTGATAGGTTGATTCCCAGCAACAGATGCTACTTTACCAATACTCGCCGACATAAGATCCGTACGCCACACTGGCGGTAAGGTTTCAATATTTACTTCACCAGCAGGAAACGCTATTTGCTGTGACTCAATATGAAAAGCCACACCCTTACCTACTGTATGTACAAAAACCGCGCTACTAAAACCAGGGATTATATGGGTGATACTACAGCGAGGTTTAGCAGAAACCGGTTTCCATTCCGCAGATGCAAGCTCAGCTTTATAAACTTGCGCGGTAGCACCGCTGGCAATAACCCAGAGTACAGACCACACAATAGCCAAGCGGCAAAAAATTAGCATAAAAATAGTTTTAACATAAAAATCGCTTTCATCTTAGGGTGGTTTTAGTACAGGAATCGCTTCGTCATCAAAAAGTCTTCATACAAGAAGCCCCGTTAAGAAACGCCTATAGGAAGTGCTTAATAAGAAGTACCCATAGAAGTACCTACAAGAAGAGCTTATAAACAGTATAGGCAATGAACTAGCGGCTGCGCATTAGTCGCAATTTTGGTAGCATGCGGCCACTTAATTTAGGTCGACATTGAATTCGAAAGAGATAGCCCTTCATGCCACAGCAAATTACCCTCACACGTCCGGATGATTGGCACATTCATTTGCGCGATGGTGCAGCCCTTAGCCGCACAGTCGTAGATGCCGCATCGCAATTTAAGCGCGCAATAGTGATGCCCAACCTAGTGCCGCCGGTGATGAATACGGCGCAAGCTCTTGATTACAAAGCACGTATTCTTGCCGCACGCCCCACAGGTAACTCATTTGAGCCTTTGATGGTGCTTTACCTTACTGACAATACTGACCCTGCTGAAATTGCTAAAGCCAAAGCAGCAGGTATTACTGCGTGCAAACTTTATCCTGCAGGGGCCACAACCAACTCGGCCTCAGGCGTGACTGACGTGGCAAAAATTTACCCTGTACTGGAAGCCATGCAAAAAGCAGGCATACCCTTTTTATTACACGGCGAAGTAACAGATTCAGCGATTGATATTTTTGATCGCGAGAAAGTGTTCCTCGATCGAACCTTCAGCCAATTAATACGCCGTTTTCCTGCCTTGAACATGGTACTTGAGCACATTACTACTGCCGAAGCTGCAGACTTTATAGCCCAAGCGCCAAGCAACATTGCTGCCACCATTACCGCACATCACTTGCTTTACAATCGTAACCATATGCTCGCAGGTGGAATTCGTCCGCACTATTATTGTTTGCCTATTTTAAAACGCAGCACCCATCAAACAGCACTAATTAACGCAGCAACTAGCGGTAGTCCAAAATTCTTTTTAGGTACAGATTCTGCCCCCCACGCTCAAAATAAGAAGGAAGCCGCATGCGGTTGTGCCGGCAGTTACACCGCTTATGCAGCTATCGAATTGTACGCAGAAGCCTTTGAAGACGCAGGGGCACTCGATAAGTTGGAAGGCTTTGCTAGTCACTTTGGTGCAGATTTTTATCAGTTGCCGCGCAATAGCGACAAAATCACCCTGATTAAAACTGACTGGCAAGCGCCAGAAAGCCTTACAATGGGAGATCAAACGTTAATCCCCCTACGCGCTGGAGAAACCCTGCGCTGGCAACTTCTAACTCAAAATCCGAAAAATGCATAAGGCGAATCCGTGAACCCTCCTGAAAATCCGAAAGATCCATCTTCGCCTCTTGCCCAACGTTTCCGCGGTTTTCTGCCGGTGATTATCGATGTTGAAACCGGTGGTTTTGACTGTGCTAGAGACGCTTTACTCGAAATAGCTGCAGTTACTATTCGAATGGATGAAGATGGCTTAATCCACCGCCACGAAACCTTCGCCTTCGAGATAGAACCATTTGAAGGCGCAAACATCGAAAAGGCCGCTCTGGATTTTACCGGTATAGATTTAGACGACCCAGAGCGGATGGCTGAGCCTGAACTCATGGCATTAACCGATATGATGCAAGCAGTACGTCGCGCCGTAAAACAAAGCGGCTGCACTCGCGCAATTGTTGTTGGCCATAACGCGCACTTTGATTTAAATTTCTTAAATGCTGCTATTGTTCGTTGCGATATTAAACGCAGCCCATTCCATCCTTTTAGCGTATTTGATACCGCTACCCTCGCGGGCCTCGCGTTCGGACAAACGGTGCTTGCCAAAGCCTGCCGCACCGCTGGACTTGAGTTCAGTAACAGTGCAGCACATTCCGCCGCCTACGACGCCGAACTCACCGCAGATTTATTTTGCGCTATTGTCAACAAATGGAAAGAATTAGGTGGCTGGCCAATCGCGATTGCCGAAGAAGACGATGATGAAGCGGAGTAAGTTGAATGATTTACCTTTTCGTAAAAATTCACGTTAAAAACTTCTCAGCTTTAGAAAAATTCGAACATGAAGCGGTAAAAATTATGCTCGAATACAACGGAAAAATTATTACTGCATTGGAAACGCTGAGAAATATTGACGGTTCGGGAGAAGAAATTCACTTCGTGGAATTTCAAAGTTCAGAATGTTTTGAACGATATCGTCAAGATGCAAGATACCTGCAATTAAATACATTACGTGAACAAGCAATCTCAAGCATTGAAATTAAAATCTCCAACCAACTAAAATTTTATGGTTAAAATATCTAGGCCACACTTATCTCAGGCAAGATGGGCGCCGTTATAATTTGTTTCTCACTCGGCGCAATAACTTCCGCATTACCTTTTGCAATTAATTTTCCATCCTGATTATGCGCTTCACATTCTAATACGACTAATTTCACTCGCTCTTTAATTTCACTTATCGTTAAGGTTACGGTAACTGTGTCGCCCACTTTTACAGGGTGCTTAAAAATTAAACTTTGACTGCGATACACCGAGCCAGGGCCAGGCAATTGCGTGGCTATAGCCGCGGAAATTAAAGCGCCCGTCCACATACCATGAGCGATCGGCTCACCAAAAGGGGTTGTCGCAGCATACTCTTTATCTAAATGCACAGGATTTATGTCTCCTGAGCATGCAGCGAATAAAACAATATCTTTTTGTGTGAGAGTTTTACTGTAGGTTTTTGATAAGCCTACAGTAATTTCAGAAATAGTGAGATTTTCCAAGCGCGCCATAAGAACCTAGCCTGTGGTTAACATCGAGGAGCGCAACTTATCGTATCCTTGTGCTTATATCAAAGTCTTTATAGCACCGCCCCACTTACTTCAAACAAATATGTCGCTTAAAATAACATTTTGCCTGCCTGTATCTATACTCAAATAACCTGGGCAATGATACCTTAGGTGCAAACTCCGACAAATGGTGGATACAACCAACCATTGGATTGCTACCGAACCATGGCATGGCTTGTATCGACAACACCATTTTTTTGTAGGTAAACTCTTCAAGATGGTAACTATAATATGTCATACCGCATTCAACAAAATACTCAACAACGATCTTTAGGTTTCTTCTTTGTAATCGCTTTTCATGCTCTGTTAATCGTAGGATTGATTAGTGGGCTAAGTAGCCCAATAGGTCCAATCGCCATCCCCACTAAGTCCATCCAAATAATACAGAAAAAAATTATTCCAATAGAACCACCTACGATTCCTGAAATAGATATCTCAACATCCGTATTTAAAAATGTAGTGTTGCCAACATCTGAGCCAATAACAATTGATATTGAACAACCCATCAAACCTACTGACCCAGTCATCAGCCAAACAGACAAGTTCGCACCGTCGACGTCTAACATCACCAAACCAAAACTTATCAAAGCGAGTAAACCAGAATACCCCAGTGCATCAACTCGCTTAGGCGAAGAAGGTGTTACTGGCTTGAGCCTTTTAGTGACTGCCAACGGCCGCGTCACCGATGTTAAACTCGATTCTACTAGCGGGTCAGAGCGTCTTGATGCCGCTGCCATAAAGCATGCGCAACACAATTGGGCATTTTCGCCGTGCACCGAAAACGGTGTCGCGGTTGCCTGCCGCTTTCAGGCGAAATTAGTTTGGCGACTTGATGAGGCAAAGAATTAAATGTGTTGCCCTGAAAAATAAATTTAGCGATTTATAAAAAAATAAAGGAGGCTATCTGTCTCCTTTATTTTAATGATCGTAAAAATTACTTGCACAATCCCCATCAACATTACTACTTTTCAGTATCACGCTTAGTTCTATACCGCTGTAAACGGCTATTAGGTTTATCGGGAATCGTCATCTCAATCAGTCCTGCCGCCAATGCTGGCCGAAGGTAACGCTGACTAAAGGATTTACGGTCACTCAGAGCTAGAGCTATCAACAATTGCTCTCGTGTCATTTCACCTTTCAACACTGCCAGTAATTGTTTAACTTGGGGGGTAACTTGGGGGCTGACTTGGGGGGTCGAAGAACTGATAGCATCTAAAATTACGCTCAACATAAATTCGATGAAGGGCGCAGAATCGGTTTGTTGCGTACTGCAGTTAATCGCTTGGTAATACTCACCTTGGTGCTCATGCACTAAACTTTCTACGGGTATGTGCGCAAACAAGGGATTCCATTGACTGAGAATTAACGTTTGCCATAAACGCCCCATGCGACCATTACCATCCGAAAAAGGATGAATAAATTCAAATTCATAATGAAACACGCAACTTGTTATCAATGCATGTTGATCGCTACTGTTTACCCACTGCAATAAGTTACGCATTAATTGCCCCACACGGTTGGCGGGTGGGGCCATATGCATAACCTGAGCACCATTCATTACGCCCACACCACCTTTGCGATAACTTCCCGTATCATCAATCAAACCTTTCATTAACACTGCATGAGCTGCTAATAAATCTTTTTCAATCTCAGGCTGCCAAGTTTCAAATTGATCATAGGCTGCAATTGCATTATGCACTTCTTGCACTTCGCGCGGCGGAGCAATAACACGCTTGCCATTAAGAATTGCTGTGATTTGTGCCTCGCTCAGCGTATTACCTTCGATTGCCAAAGAACCTTGAATAGTACGAATACGATTAATTCTACGCAACCGCAAGGTTTTAGCCTGTTCGTTTTGCACAGCTAACCGGCCCATGCTTTCACCAATCGCTGCAACTAATTTAATGATGGTTGGAGTGATGGTGAACGGAGGTATTTGAGTATTGGTTTTCTTCATATCATTTTTTATTCAATTGTTTGCCCGCAACCTACGAGTTATTTTTTAGAAAATTTACTCAAAAGTATTTCATCACAAGATTTGATAAATTTTTCCATTAACTGAACTTGACATGTAATTAAGTCTTGTTCAAAAAAACATAGATCTCCATTCTTTTCGTATCGTGATCCACATTCCAAAACAACAAAGGAGGCCAAGCCTCCTTTGTTTTACTCATCAAAAAAATCACCCCACAAAAACCCGCGCATTTCTAAATAATCTCAACCAAGCACCATCACCCTGCCAATCATCAGGATGCCATGAGTTTGTAACTGCGCGGAACACGCGCTCCGGGTGCGGCATCATAATAGTTACGCGTCCATCACGGTTGCTTACGCTGGTAATACCGAGTGGCGAGCTGTTTGGGTTGGCAGGGTAAGCTTCTGTTGCATGTAAATTATTGTCGATAAAACGCAGCGCAACAGTACCACTTTCATTACAAGTTTTTAATGCATCGCTACTAGCAAATTCTGCATAACCTTCACCGTGTGCAACGGCCACTGGCATGTGCGAACCCGTCATTCCTTTAAATAATACTGAAGACGATTCTTGCACTTGTACCAAGCTAAAGCGCGCTTCAAATTGCTCAGATAAATTGCGCACAAACCGCGGCCAATGATCTGCCCCTGGAATTAAATCTTTCAGGTTTGACATCATTTGGCAACCGTTACAGACACCTAAACTGAAGCTGTCATTGCGATGAAAAAAGCGTTCAAATTCATCGCGCACTTTGTTATTGAACAAAATAGTTTTTGACCAACCTTCGCCAGCGCCAAGAACATCACCATAAGAAAAACCACCGCAAGCAACCAAACCTTTAAACGCATCAAGCGATACTCGGCCAGAGAGTAAATCGCTCATATGCACATCAACCGCATTGAAGCCGGCGCGATCAAATGCAGCCGCCATTTCAACCTGACCATTTACACCCTGTTCACGCAACACAGCAATTGCTGGACGATGACCGGAATTTATATAAGGTGCCGCTATATTTTGGTTTTGATCAAACGAAAGTTTTACGCTTAAACCTAGGTCAGCTTTTAACAAGCCTTCAAATTCTTGTTTTGCACAAACTGGATTATCACGTAAGGCTTGTATGCGATAGCTGGTTTCTGCCCAGAGGCTTTGTAGTACTGCACGAGATTGATCAAACAATGTTTTACTCGCGTGACGAATGCACACAGTGTCATCATGATTTAAACCACCAATCACTTGTACGTGAGTAACACCCGCCGCCGTAAAACGTGCTTGCACAGCAGCTGAGTATTCGCGGGTAACTTGCAATACCGCACCCGCCTCCTCACTAAAAAGTACGGCAAGTATGGCTTCTTCATCGCCCGATTCACTTAAGCCATCAAGATTTATATCAACACCTGTGTGACCCGCAAAAGCCATCTCAGCCAAGGTGGTAAACAAGCCACCATCGCTACGATCGTGATACGCAAGAATTTCATTAGCCGCAATACTTGCTTGCATAGCAGCAAAGAACCCTTTGAGCTGTGCAGCAGAATCTAAGTCCGCAGGCTCATCACCCATTTGATTGTAAACCTGCGCCAGGATTGAACCGCCTAAACGGTTTTTGCCATTGCCTAGGTCAACAAATATCAGGTCTGTTAACCCCTTGTCTGTTCTAAGTTGTGGCGTGAGCGTTTGGCGTACATCAATAACCGGAGCGAAAGCCGTAATAACCAGCGACAAGGGCGAAGTTACTGCTTTGTTTTCTACAACTCCATCGGTACCACTTTCCTGCCAGGCGGTGCGCATGGACATGGAGTCTTTACCAACTGGAATCGTAATGCCCAACTCAGGGCATAGCTCCATACCTATAGCTTCCACAGTACGATAAAGCTTTTCATCTTCGCCTTTATGGCCAGCGGCACACATCCAATTAGCAGAAAGTTTCACATCTGATAATTTTTCAATACGCGTTGCGGCGATATTAGTAATCGCTTCCGCAATTGCCATACGGCCAGAGGCTGGACCGTCGAGCAGCGCTATGGGAGTACGCTCGCCTAGGCTCATAGCTTCGCCTTTGAAACTGTCGTAGCTCACGGTGGTTACCGCGCAATCTGCAACCGGCACTTGCCACGGGCCAACCATCTGGTCGCGCACTACCATGCCAGTTACCGAACGGTCACCAATAGTAATAAGGAAACTTTTGCTAGCAACAGCTGGGTGCATAAGTACGCGCTCGGCTGCTTCGTTGATATTAATATCTGCTGTTGAAAAAGCTGTGGTTGCAGCTTGGTAAGCCTCCGCAGTGCGATGCATTTTCGGCGGCTTGCCAAACAAAATCGACATCGGTAAATCAACAGGTTTAGCGTCAAAATGAATATCGTTTAACAGCAAGTGCTTTGCATCAGTCGCTTCACCCACTACCGCATAGGGGCAGCGTTCACGCTTACAAATTGCTTCAAAGCGTGGGAGATCTATAGGGCTAATGGCTAACACATAACGTTCTTGCGATTCATTACACCAAATCGCCAATGGACTCATGCTCGGCTCGTCATTGGGAACATTGCGTAACTCAAACTTGCCGCCGCAACCGCCATCTTTCACCAATTCGGGAAAAGCATTAGATAAACCACCCGCGCCCACATCATGAATAAAGGCAATGGGATTTTTATCGCCTTGTTGCCAGCAAGCATCAATCACTTCCTGACAGCGGCGCTCCATTTCAGGATTTTGGCGTTGCACCGATGCGAAATCCAAATCTTCTGACGACGAACCTGAAGCCATAGAGGAAGCCGCACCGCCGCCCAAGCCAATCAACATCGCTGGGCCACCCAGTACAACTAATTTAGCACCAGCACTAAAAGGTGGCTTTTGCACATGCTCTTGTTTGATATTGCCGTACCCACCAGCGAGCATGATGGGCTTGTGATAACCACGACGCTCACCATCAAAATTTTCTTCAAACGTACGGAAGTAACCACAAATGTTAGGCCGACCGAATTCGTTGTTAAACGCGGCGCCACCGAGAGGACCGTCGATCATGATATCGAGCGCAGTCACAATGCGATTTGGCTTGCCGTAACCTTCTTTTCCGTAACTAAGCTCCCACGGTTGAATGAAATTTGGAATTTGCAGGTTAGAAACGCTAAAACCTGTTAATCCTACTTTCGGTTTGGAGCCGCGACCAACAGCACCTTCGTCGCGAATCTCGCCACCCGCGCCAGTACCGGCACCCGAAAAGGGAGAAATGGCAGTGGGGTGATTGTGGGTTTCAACCTTCATTAATAAATGAATAGGTTCGGCGTGGTATTGGTAGGTTTTACTTTCGCTGTCAGGGTAGAAGCGCCCTGCTTCATGTCCAACCACAACTGCCGCGTTATCGGAATAGGCAGAAAGCACATTGTCGCCACCTACTTCATTGGTGTTACGAATCATCTTAAACAGGCTACACTCTTGCTCTACGCCATCAATAGTCCAGGAAGCATTAAAAATTTTGTGGCGACAATGCTCAGAGTTGGCCTGTGCAAACATCATCAACTCCACATCAACTGGGTTGCGACCAAGAGCTCTAAAACTATCAAGCAAATAATCTATTTCATCATCGGCCAACGCTAAGCCTAGAGACTTGTTAGCAGAAGCCAAAGCAGCACGACCACCATCAAGAATGTTTACAGTAGTTTGCGATGCAGGTTCCTTGGTAGCAAAAATCTGCTCTGCTGCGGCAAGGCTATCAAAAACTGTTTCCACCATGCGGTCATGCAACAAAGCTGCAAGCTTAGTGCGATCTTCCGTGGAGAATTCACCACTTACATAATAAAGAACACCACGCTCAAGGCGCCGAATTTGTTCAAGACCGGTATTTTTAGCAATTTCCGTTGCCTTCGATGCCCAAGGCGAAATAGTGCCCAAACGAGGCACCACCACAAACAATTCACCCTGATGACTAACTTGTTTATCAGCATCTAAGCCCGCTTCTGTTTTGGGGCCGTAGCTTAACAACTGTTGCAAAATGCGTGTTTGCTCGTCATTCAAAGGCGAGGATACATGAGCAAGGTGAACGAATTCGGAGACTACCCCCATTACCTCAGGCGAAGCTTGCTTCAAGGTTGAAAGGAGTTTTTGGGTACGAAAGCTAGAAAGAGCGGGTGCGCCACGCAGAATCAGCATAGTGAGTTGAGCCTCAGCATCGGGGGAATTTTTAAGGGCGCAATTGTACTTTATTTGAGATGTCGCTGGGTGTTCAATTTAGGTGTGATACGAATGAAGATTACGCTAGAGGAATAAAAAAGGGAGCCTTGCATCCTGCAAGCTCCCCGAGCGTCCTTAGTGGGGCAGCAATCATCCTGATTGCGTCGGCATAATGCCTTATCCTTATTCATTTCCTTATTATGGCTTCATCCTGAAACCTTACTCCTAACCACAACTCCTGTCTTGGTAACCTCCTTGTGTTGTGTATTTTATAGATCGGCGTGTAATGCGAAAGTAGCTAATCTCTAAAAGTGGTGTGAGACATTGTCCATATAGCCTAGCAAGCAACTCCACGTTGACACGCCTGCCACATCAAGATCAGGCGCCTATCGCCACAACACAGAGGCATAAAAAAACCCGCAATTACGCGGGTTTCAGGATGATACCAGATGGTATCGGACTAGCATTTGGTACCCAAGGCCGGACTCGAACCGGCACAGCTTACGCCACTACGACCTCAACATAGCGTGTCTACCAATTCCACCACTTGGGCTTTAACGTTTACTTAACTGGGGATTCCGGAACATCACTCGCAGTTGGTGCAGCTTGATCCTGTATGACTGGGACATCAGTTGATGGTGTCACGGCCGTAGGAGCTATGGGCGCTTGTTGCGCTGCCGGCATTGGAATACCTTGTGTTGCTATTACAGAATTATTTTTAGCGATCATCGCTAAACCCAAACTTGTGCAAAAAAAGATGAATGCGAATATTGCAGTAGCACGAGTAAAAAAGCTGCCACTACCATCACTGCCAAATACGGTTTGCGATGCACCAGAGCCGAAGGAAGCACCAGCCGCAGCACCTTTACCTTGCTGCAACAAAATCAAACCAATAATAGCAAGTGCTGATATTGAGTGAATAACTAATACTAGTTTTTCCATTTAAGTCTCGTTTAGCGCTATCGAAAGCGCAATTTGGCTTTAAAACACCGCGTACTTAAATTTGTGTTTTAAAACATGTTTATAGGGCTAATTATTTAATCAGCAGCTTTACAAATTTTCAAAAACTCTTCGGCATCGAGTGAAGCTCCACCGAGTAATGCACCGTCAATATCCGTCAATGCAAAAAGCTGTTCTGCATTATGTGCTTTAACGCTACCTCCGTATAAAATTCTAACCACTTCTGCCACTTCGCCTAGTTGTTCGCGAATAAAGTGATGCACCTCATGAGCTTGCTGCGGTGTTGCAGTTTTACCTGTTCCTACTGCCCAAACTGGTTCGTAGGCTACAACAGCTTGAGCAAAAACTGCTCGCCCTGTGTGCAGAAATACTGACTGCAACTGCTGGCCAATTACTGCTAAATGTTGACCTTTATCACGCTGTTCTAATGACTCACCCACACAGAGTATAGGGATCAACTTTGCCCGCTGTGCAGCTATAAACTTTTGAGCGACTTGCTCATCTGTTTCGCGCTGCATACGACGGCGCTCATTGTGGCCAATTATGACAAATTTGCAATGTAAATCTGCCAGCATTTGCGCAGATACTTCGCCGGTGTAAGCACCATCACTATATTCGCTCACATTTTGCGCGCCCAATAAAACGGATGAGCCAGCGATTAATTCATGTGCACGAAGTAAATATGGATACGACGGACAAACAACAACATCTGCCCTATGCTCACCGCACCAATTTGTCGTTATTTTGGCTAACAACTCAGCATTTAAAAGCTGATTACCGTTCATTTTCCAGTTGCCAACAACTAGTTGACGACGCTTGGTGTTACTTGCTTTATTCAACAGCAATACCTCCCCCAAAGCGGGCGCTAATGGTAGCTAAGATGATTTGAACATACAACCTAATCTTAGCTTACAGCCCTGATTTTTCTCTGTTTTTTTACTTCAGGGCCAGCCTCTTAGCGATCAATCAATATTCAATATTTATACTTTGGAATCTTTTAATAGTTCGTATAGACAATAACAACCTTAATGGAAGCGTTAACTTAGCGCGCTCTCCACAATTGCAGCTAATTCTTGCGCCAACTCTTTCACTTGCTTTTTATCCTCACCCTCTACCATCACCCGCACTACTGGCTCCGTACCTGAGGGGCGTAACAGCACACGACCAGTGCCAGCAAGCTTTTCTTCTGCTGCCTTTACAGCAGACTGAATAACCTCATTTGCGTTTAAGTCGACACGTTTTGATATATGAACGTTAATCATTACTTGCGGCAATTTATTCATGCCTTTTTTAATAGCATTTAGCGAATCGCCTATGGTGGTGATTGCTAGCAATACCTGCAGCGCGGCGATAATACCGTCGCCAGTTGTGGTTACATTACTACAAACAATATGACCTGAATTTTCGCCACCGAGACGCCAACCGTTTTCACGCATTAGCTCTATCACATAACGATCGCCCACCTTGGCGCGAGCAAAAGGTACACCGAGCTTTTTCAAACCTAACTCAAAGCCAAAATTACTCATAAGTGTACCTACAACACCATCGCAACCACCTGCGTACTCTTGCTGGTAGGCGGCGATGATGTAGAGTATTTCATCCCCATCTACCACTTCACCTTTATGATCAACGAAGACTAAACGATCACCGTCGCCATCAAACGCTATACCTAAGTCAGCGCCCAATTCGACCACTTTCTCTTGCAACGCTTCAGGTTTAGTAGACCCACAACTACGGTTGATGTTAGTGCCATTGGGTTCAATGAATATGGGGATGACATTAGCCCCCAACTCAGTAAACACATCAGGTGCTATGTTGTAAGTAGCACCATGTGCGCAATCCAGCACAATTTGCATACCTTTGAGACTAAAGCCCCAAGGCATAGTGCCTTTACAAAATTCAATGTAGCGGCCTGATGCATCTCGGATTCGGCGCGCTTTACCCAACTTTTCAGCAGTGACCATAGGCGTGTCGAGCTGCTCTTCAATCAAAGCTTCTAACTCATCAGGCAGTTTAGTGCCATTACCACCAAAGAATTTAATGCCATTATCAACATAACTATTATGAGATGCGCTAATTACAATACCCGCTTGTGCTTGAAAGGTACGAGTCAAATAAGCAACACCAGGAGTTGGCATAGGGCCTAGTAAACCCACATCCACACCAGCGTTAATCAGTCCCGCTTGCAGGGCA
>JANPKH010000344.1:0-27877 GCA_031425935.1 Gammaproteobacteria bacterium
CTTCCAAATTTGGCAAGCCTTTGCGACTCCAAAACAAACAACTGATATGCGCCAAGCTTTTGCCGATGGGATTTCGTGGGGCGAAGCAAAAAAACAACTATTTGAATTAATTAATAATCACGTGGGTGACGCGCGTGAAAAATACGAATTGTTGTTAGCTAACCCTTCGCATATTGAAGAAGTTTTGCAAGCCGGTGCAATTAAAGCGCGTAGTTACAGTAAGCCGTTGTTAGAGAAAATTCGTGCCGCGGTGGGAATTAAAAAGATTCAGTAGTTATTGTTCGGCGCATTTTTCATTTCAGTAAAAGTTTATTTTTCTCAAAGTTTGTTTTAGTTACAGTTTGCTTACAACATTAAAAATGCCGCTAGTTAGCTTCTGCAATTCTTTGGGGCTAATAATAAATGGCGGCATAATATAAACCAGTTTACCAAAAGGTCTAACCCAAATACCTTGTTCGACAAATTGAGGTTGCAAGCTGGCAACGTCAGCAGGTTCCTTTAATTCCACAACTCCTATAGCGCCTAGTACACGTACATCTGCAACGGCTTTTAAAGTACGGCAGGGCTCCAATTCGGCTTTTAATTGCTCTGAAATTCCGGCAACTTTTTTCTGCCAATCATTTTTTAACAATAAATCAATACTGGCATTAGCAGCGGCACAAGCGAGTGGATTGGCCATATACGTTGGGCCGTGCATAAAAATATCTTTGCTACCGCGACAAATACCATCGCTAACTTTATCGTTACACAATGTTGCTGCCAGGGTAATGTATCCACCCGTTAAGGCTTTGCCTATGCACATAATGTCGGGGCTTATGTTGGCATGTTCGCAAGCAAATAGTTTTCCTGTGCGGCCAAAGCCTGTAGCAATTTCGTCAGCAATTAACAACACTTCCATATCATCACAAATTTTGCGAACACGCTGTAAATAAATAGGTGAATAAAATCTCATTCCACCAGCGCCTTGGACAATAGGTTCTAAAATGACTGCCGCAACTTTTTGACGGTTACGTTGTAGCAAGGTCGAGAAATTGGTGAAGCCGCGTTCATCCCATTTATCATCAAATCCACAGCTTGGTGCCTCTGCAAATAAATGACGTGAAATGCTTTGATTAAATAAATGGTGCATACCAGTGTAAGGGTCGCATACGCTCATGGCGCCGAAGGTGTCGCCATGGTAGCCATTTCTAAGTGCTAAAAAAGTTGTACGCTGCGCTTGGCCTTGAGAGTACCAATACTGAATTGCCATTTTGAGTGCTACTTCAACGGCAACTGAACCGGAATCAGAAAAAAAAACTTTATTTAGTCCTGCCGGTGTTATTTCAACTAACTTTTTTGCCAGAGTTACGGCGGGCTCATGTGTTAATCCAGCAAACATAACATGTGAAAATTGGTTGACCTGATCAGTAATTGCTTTATTGATTTCGGGGTGGTTGTACCCATGTAGCACACTCCACCACGAAGACATTCCATCAATTAACGTGCGACCATCACTTAATTCAAGGTGCACACCCTGTGCGCTGCGCACAGGTAAAACAGCTGAAGGATTAGTAAACGAAGTGTAGGGGTGCCAAAGATATTCGCGATCAAGTTCTAACAATTCATTGGCAGATAGCATATTTTTCTCATGGAGTTGTGCGTGTTTTAATTATAGTGATTATGTCGCTAACAACCCATATTAAATTGCGATGCGGTTCTCGTTCTGAGCTCTCGATTCCCTTTAATAAACATAATCACAATTTTTTATACTTTCATTTTCATGCTGAAAATATAATGCTGATTGTTAAATTTGTTAATGATTTTATGCAGCCGTAATACCTGACTATAAATTGTTAAATAGTTTGTATTAAGCGGTGCGTAGTATGAGTTCAGATTGCTCATGTAGTTCAGATTGTTGCAGTAATATTTGCTGTGAATGTGTCACTTTATACAAAAATTGTTGTAGCTGGTGTTTGCATTCAGCGTTTAAATCCACAAACTCAGCACTGATCAAGGTACTGCGTTGGGGGGAGCGGGTAATACAGAATGCGCGAATGCGCGCACTACAACGAATAAGTAAATCATCGCTTAGATTCAGCTCGCATACGGGCAATAATGCTCCGTGACGTAGTTGCCCGGTTAAATTGCCTGCTACGCGCAAGGCTAAACCACCGAGCGAAAGATCTTGAATACTGCCGTAACTGGGTTCGTAACCGACGGGGCGAATTTTTACAGAAAGAAAGGAATTGCAGCTTAAATCGTAGCGGTGATGTTTTCTGCGCGGTTGATAGCTAACAAATTCAGGAAGTAATATGGCCAAGCCATTAGCGCCAAAGCTGTCACCCCAAGCCACTACTGGCGAGCTAAAACATAATTGTTCGCTGTTACGATGATGACGCAGGGTTATAGTATCACCAACTTTTAATAGGCGTTGGTTGGGAAACAAATCATCTAGCCACAATAGGCCACGTTCACTATCAATAGCCAAAATAAATGTTTGATAACTTTGACTATTGCCATCAATTTTAACTTCAATCATTTGCCGCTGAGTATGTAACTGCCGTAACGGTAAATATTGATTTGGTGGCGTATCTGGCACGGTGTTAAGCGAAAGCAACGCTTTTTGTAGCTCAGTGAATACTGGCTCTGCTTGGGTTGGCTCAAGATTAGGTGTTTTCCCAGAAATTTTTTGCCACATGGTTTGCAACATTGCCATTCAATATGTCCTCTGGATGTAAACCCGGTTTGTTAACACTTTAATAAAGTTAGTAATGCTTGAGCAAGGCTTATGCCATCACAGTTTTTTCTGATAACAGGCTCTGGAGCTCTTGTTTTTGGCACTTTTCTATGTGCATTGGGGGATTATTGGTCAGGAAGCGGCAAGTTAAGGTGTAGTGAAGGCAAGACTTTGCCTACGGCAGACAATTGTTATTACTAAGAAGTCGCCTTGCTGGTGGATTGCTGCGAAGAGGAATTCTTATCACAACAATGATTCCCTGTTGTGCGCAAAATCCGTACAATGCGCGCCTCTTCGGTTAGCGTTGGTGTTAGGCCACGGTTTTGAGTTTAATCACTATGAATGAACTGTATATTCGCCAGGATCGTCTTGAATTCAACAAGTTGCAGAAACGTATACGCCGTTTAGTCGGCACTGCAATTGTGGATTACAACATGATAGAGGAAGGGGACAAGGTAATGGTGTGCCTTTCGGGGGGTAAGGATTCTTACACTATGCTGGATATATTGCTCAGTTTACAAAAAACTGCGCCAATTAATTTTGAAATTGTGGCTGTTAACATGGATCAAAAACAGCCAGGTTTTCCAGAGCATGTATTGCCAGAATATCTCACTAAGCTCGGCGTGGCATTTCATATTATTGAAAAAGATACTTATAGTATTGTTAAAGAAATTATTCCTGAAGGAAAAACTACTTGCGGTTTATGTTCGCGTTTGCGCCGCGGTACTTTGTACAGTTTTGCGGATGAAATAGGCGCAACTAAAATTGCGTTGGGGCATCATCGTGACGATATCATTGAAACACTTTTTTTAAATATGTTTTACGGTGGCAAGCTGAAAGCGATGCCGCCAAAATTATTATCTGATGACAAACGCAACATTATTATTCGTCCACTCGCTTATTGTAAAGAAAGCGATATTATCGAATTTTCTCGACAAAAAGATTTTCCAATTATTCCTTGCAACCTTTGTGGCTCGCAAGAAAATTTACAGCGTCAAGTTGTTAAAGATATGTTGCATGCGTGGGAAAAACAATATCCTGGCCGCACGGAAACGCTTTTTTCCGCCATCAAAAATGTTTCACCTTCACAGTTGGCAGATACTGCATTATTTAATTTTAATGACCTTCACACTAGCAATAGCGATCAGCGTGAACCCGAAGTGGATTCCTGTGCCACCGTTATGAAGAATGGTTTTTTTATGCCAGAGAGTGATGGGGTGGAGTATCTTGATGTCAGTGACATCCGCTAATGGTGGGAAATAAATGCGCGCTTATTGTTACCCAACAATTCAAGTAAGCACCAAAAGAAACACAATTGCTGCACATTTGTACAGCTTATTTATAAGTTAATAAATATTTAAAAAAGTGTCGCATATAATTATAAACTGGCTTGAAGAGAAATTTTTTCAGAGTAGACTGCCGTCCTTATGTTGAATCTAGACATTGGCAAATTGCAATGTCTTGGTTGTGGTTTCGGTTTGGTCGATAGCCTCAATGTATTGCATTGCAATTCCCATTTTATTTTGATTTTGGATTGCTACTTGGCGTTTTCCATTTTGGTAAAAAATAAGGGGATGCGTATATGACATTACCGAGTTCGTTTGTGAGTATTGAGTTACTCAATAGATTAGGGCAGAGCATTGAATTGGCGGTACAGCATATGCAGGCCTTTGGGCGTGAATATGTGTTTGTGGCAGCCTTGACTCAACAAGCTTCTAGTGTGGTGGCAAAAAACGCTGAGCATTTTGCATTTCAGCTACGTGAACTTTTTCAATTAGATGCGCGCCGTTTTGAAATGATTGAATTGCGTGGTGATCTTGCCGCTCTTGCCTTGTGGCGTTGGCGTTTTGAATGGGTTGGTGGATCTCCATTGTCCCCGCGCAGTGAAATAATTTCTTCTCTTCATCAACATCATCAATTATTGCATTTGCTCAATATTCCTGACGTTTCCCAATCAGCGTTAGCGTAAATTAATCTGCGGCTGCAGGGCTCTCAGACTCTTTGCGTTTAACTAAGCGTATATATAAACCTAGTAGTAAAAATATACATGTTCCCGCCAGTGGCAAACTTCCCCAGCGCATAAACGGAGTAGAGCCATAGGTGGCGTAAACTTGTGAGCGCAGCGTGGTTTGGGCGAAAGCTTTAGTTTGTGCTTGTATGTTGCCTTTGCGGTCAAAAATCGCGCTAGGGCCATTGTTAGTGCTATAGGCAAAGTAATGCTGTGTCTCTAGTGCGCGCATTTGTGCCATTTCCATAAATTGATGTCGCCCCAGTGAGTCACCAAACCATCCTAAATTACTGACGGACATCAATAAGTTCGCATCAATGGCGCTGTTACCAACCAAGTCGGGATAAGCCACTTCATAGCAAACATAAGGTGATATATATAACCCATCAACTTTTAAACCATGTTGATCTTGCGCGCCGAAACTAATAATAGAAGTGGGTAAATTTAAAAAATCTATTATTCCCCGTAACCACTTTTCTAGCGGCACAAATTCACCAAATGGAACTAGCCTGCGTTTGTGATAAATGCCAATTGCATCGCCAAAAGTAGCAACAGAATTATAATAATTTATTGCACCTTCTTCTGATGTGTGTGGGCTATCAAAAATAATCCCAGTGATTAAACCCGCATGATGGTCCGATGCTTTGCGATTCATTTCATTTAAAAAAGGTAGGGCGTCACTGTAAATAAGTGGCACAGCGGCTTCTGGCCAAATAATAATTTTATGGTCCCAGAGTGGTTCTGTTTGTGATTTAAGTAAATCTAAAGTGACTTGTTGAAAGTCATCGTCCCATTTATTTTCTTGCGCCATATTCGGCTGTACCATGGCAACGCTGATGGGTTCGGTCGATGTCGTTGTCCATTCAATCTTTTGTAAACCAAAACCGGCGCACCACAGTAAAGCAGTAACAATAGAAGCGATAATTAAATTGCGTGATTTTTGCGCTTGCCATAACCACTGAGCTATTACGCCGGCGGTTATCGCACTGATAAAGCTTAATCCCATTACGCCTATAAGCGGTGCCCAGCCTGAGAGCCACGTATGTAAATGTGCGTAACCTACAAATAGCCATGGGAAACCATTAAATAACCAAGTACGCAACCACTCAATTAGCAGCCATAGTGCGGGAAAGGCAATAAATAAATTTAATGGATTACGGTTAAACCAGCGACCAAAAATATAAAATGGAATACTGAAAGCTGCGGCCAGAAAACAAACGAAAATACACACCAGAAGTAGTGCTAATGGTATAGGTGCGCCGCCAAAACCGCTGATGCTAACGTATACCCATGAAACACCTACGCCGTACATTCCAACTCCAAAAAACCAGCTGCGCCATAATACTGATGCCAATGATTGCTGATTAATGAGTAAAGCTAAAATAATTAAACTGACAATACTAAACGGCCAAATATTAAATGGCGCAAAGCTTAACGGAAGTAGTCCACCCGCAATAACGGCGATTAAACAGGGTAATCCCTTCGGCATACTTGATAGGTGACTTATGATGGTGGGTAATTTCATAACTGAATATTGTATCTGCAGATGAACGTATGGAAGTTAATGTCGATTGAAAATAGTAAACTTATTGCTAGACTAAGGGTTGGTTTCTTTGGTGTTAGCTTATTTGGTTTTAGTGAATCTATTGCGGCATAGTAAAGGATGAACTGATCTATATGCTAATTTAAACGACCTAAAAGTAAAAAAATATTGTGATATTTAATTTTTTAGTTATTACTAATTAATGATACCTGTCAGTCTTTACCACATCTGATGATATATGCGTTATTTTCTAAGATTTCGTAAATAATTTTTATGGCTTAGTTGCACTTGTATTGCCCTTAGCTTACGTTAAGTGTGGGTTATTTATTGCATTCTTGAATGGGCTTGCAATATCTTGTGTATACTTAACCTTAGGCAAGCCATTCTGATCTAGGCCGTTAAAATTCCATAGGATGTTAGATTGAAATCAAGAATCCCACTCTGTTTTTATCCTACACAAATCATTTTTGTGGACGACCATACTGAGTTTTTATCAACGCTAGCTATGGCTTTTTCTCAGCATTTTAATGTCAAAGTATTTGATGATCCTCAGGCTGCCCTTGCTTATATCAATGAGCAACAGCGTACTCAACATTTAGTTGAGGCGGACGAAAAGCCAGAGGCGCATGGGGAGTCAGATAAGTGGGTTCAGCAGGTACTTACAAGGCCAAACTTAAAGCGCTTTGATGAAATGCGTAAGATGGAGATTTCAGTGCTAGTGGTTGATTATTCTATGCCAGCAATGAATGGTATTGAATTTTGCGAACAAATTAAAAATTCTGCAATCAAGAAAATATTATTGACTGGCTATGCTACTCCTATGGATGCAGTAAAAGCTTTTAATGATAATACAATACATTACTATTTGAGAAAAAGTGATGAGAATATGCTTGATCTTCTCGAGAATACTATTCATCAAATGCAGTATGCGTACTTCAATGAATTGTCCAGTAGCATTAAAGCAGAGGCAATAGACAGTGGAACCCCGTTCTTTGCTGACGTAAAGCTTGCGCAATATTTCCAATCCGTATGTGACTCGTTGGATGTGGGTGAATATTATTATCTTACAAATCCTTCGCGTTTTGCATTGCTCTCGCGTGATGGCTCTAAAAATTTGTGTATCATTTACACAGAAGAAGATATCGAAGAGCATTTAAAAATATTGGTTGAAGAGGACGCTCCAGAAGAGCTATATAATAAAATTGCTTCGCGTGATTTTATTCCTTTGTTTGATTCTGAAGATGGATTCTACGAGCCCGAGCGCGGTGATACAAACGTTCATCTTTATCCTGCGCAAAAAATGCAAGGTAAAATAAATTATTATTGTGCTGTTATCTCTGAGCATGAAGCGAATATAGAATTTAAAGTGCCAATTGTTAATAGCGGAAAAGTGCATTAAGGAGAATGCATTAAGAAACCGTTATTTAAACGATGTTTGCTGTAGTATTTTTTTAAATGCGTTAGAGAATTGTCAACCTTACTAAATGAATCTGACGGTTGTCAGCATAAAGTACGCGAAATTGATAATTTTCGATAATAGCCACTTCATTGCGTTTGGGTATGTGCCCAAATTCTTGCATCAAAATTCCGCCAATAGTATCAAAGTCTTCTTCACTTAAGCTGGCAGAAAAGTATTCATTGAATGCTGCAATGGGTGTTAATGCCTTAATAATATAATCTATATCGCTGACACGTTTTATAAAATTATCACCTTCTTCATCGTCAGTTTCATCTTCAATATTACCAACGATTTCTTCTAAAATATCTTCGATAGTAAGTAGGCCGGAAATACCACCATATTCGTTCATCACCAACGCCATATGGTAACGATTTTCACGAAATTCGCGCAGTAAAATATTGACGCGTTTGCTTTCAGGAACAACGTTGGCAGGGCGCAAAATCGCTTCCATATCGAAATTTTCTGTACCATTCAGTGCTAATGGCAATAAATCTTTAGCAAGTAAAATACCTTTAATATCATCGCTGCTGTCGCCAATAACAGGAAAGCGTGAATGGCCAGATTCAATGACCAATGGTAAAAATTCTTGTGGCGTATCATTCATTCGGATGGCAATAATTTGTGATCTGGGAATCATTATTTCTCGTGCTTGTAATGATGAAACATCTAGAGCACCTTCAATAATGCTAAGCGCTTCTTGATCGAGTAAATGATTGTTAGCAGCATCTTTAATGATATCCAACAATTCGTCACGTGATTTTGGTTCGGTACTGAAAGTATGCAGTAATTTATCCAACCATGATTTTTCGTGTTTATCAATATGTGTGCTACTAGGATGGTCGTCCGACATTTTTTTTGTTAACTGTTTTTTATTCTTGAATAGTTTCGGGTTGGATTGTTTTAGCTTGGATAATTTCTGCATAAGGTGCAGGGAAATTCATCTGCGTTATTAAATAAGTTTCTAACGCTTCCATAACGTCAGCTCCATCATCTTCAATATGATCGTAGCCAAGCAGGTGCAGCGTGCCATGAACTAACATGTGAGCCCAATGTGCATCGAGACTTTTACCTTGTTCTGCAGCCTCACGTTCCACTACGGGAGCACAAACAACTAAATCACCCAATAAAGGTACGCCAACTGCTTCATGAATATCTGCGGGAAAGGAAAGCACGTTAGTGGGCTTATCTTTAGCGCGATACTGTAAATTTAGTTCCTGGCTTTCGGCCTCATCAACAATGTATACGCTGACCTCTGCATTGACTAATTCATCGCTATGCAATGCAACACTAATCCAATGCTCAATATTTTCGGCAGTGGGAATATGTTTACTGATGCTATTGATTTCGATATCAATGAGATAAGACATTATGTTGTGTTAGCTCTGTTGTTGATGAGACTGTTCAAATTTTTCGTAAGCTTCCACTATGCGCATTACTAATGGGTGGCGCACAATATCTTTAGCGTTAAAGTAAGTAAAACTAATTCCCGGAACATTTTCTAATACCTTAATAGCATGGCGCAGGCCGGATGCTTGACCGCGTGGTAAATCAATTTGAGTTGGGTCGCCAGTAATGACAGCAGTGGTGCCAAAACCAATTCGTGTTAAAAACATTTTCATTTGTTCCTGTGTCGTATTTTGGCTTTCATCCAAAATGACAAATGAATTGCTTAATGTACGGCCGCGCATAAACGCCAGTGGTGCAACTTCAATGATGCCGCGCTCCATTAATTTTCCAACAGTTTCAAGGCCCAACATTTCAAAGAGTGCGTCGTAAAGAGGGCGCAAATATGGGTCTACTTTTTGCGCTAAATCGCCGGGTAAAAATCCCAATTTCTCGCCTGCTTCAACTGCGGGACGAACCAGTAAGATTCGTTCGACTTGATCTTTCAGTAAAGCTTCAACCGCACAAGCAACCGCGAGATAAGTTTTACCCGTACCAGCGGGGCCAATACCAAAGTTAATGTCATTGGTTTGTACTGCTTTTACATAACCCAGTTGATTGAGTCCGCGCGGCTTTATCGTGCATTTTTTGGTGCGAATGAGTGTAACGCTTGAGTTGGGGTTTTCGTCGAGCGCATTTGAGTTAGTTGTTGTAAATGGTGTGTTGAGTTGATCCATAAGCGCTTCGATGCCAGAAGTTTGCAGCGCTAAATGAATCTCGTCGGGTGTTAATTCGATTTCTTGAGTTTCGCGATAAAGGTGGCGTAATAGTTCTGCAGCGGTGTTAGTTGCTTGAACTGAACCGACTAACGTAAATTCGTTGCTACGATTATGTATCTCCACGCCAAGCCGCTGTGCGATTTGATGAATATGTTGCTCAAGGCGTCCACGTAAGTTGGCGAGGCGGTGACTATCATTAGGCTCTAGCAATATCTGCTGAGTGACGGGTTCAGGCGCGGTATGAAGGTGACTGTTCAAAGTGCTTAGTAAGCTCGTGTGGCTATGAAGACCTAAAGCCTAAACTATTAAGGCTTCAGGATAAAGGTTTTGTAATGACTTGTTCGTGAATTTTGAAAACTTCTGGCGCCTGCTTCACCCATTTTTGAGCTAGCGCACCCAATCTGCATCCAGTTCCGAGCCAACGACTGTTCCGCGTAATGAGTTAGTGAGCGCTTCTTCAATTTTTATATCCACAAACTTTCCAATTAAATCCATGTCTTCAGTACGAAAATTGACTACGCGATTATTTTCGGTACGGCCAGAAAGTTGGCCAGGATCTTTTTTAGAATAACCAGTGACTAACACGCGCTCGATATTCCCCACCATGCGGCGGCTTATTGCCATGGCTTGTTGAATAAGGCGGTCTTGCAAGATTTTTAAGCGTAACTTTTTGGTTTCTTCGGGGGTGTCGTCGGGTAAGTCAGCGGCAGGTGTACCTGGGCGCGGGCTGTAAATGAAACTGTAAGAAGTATCAAAATCCATATCGTGAATCAGTTTCATTGTGGCTTCAAAGTCGGCCTCGGTTTCACCAGGGAACCCAATAATAAAGTCAGAGGAGAAGCTAATATTCGGGCGATTCTTTTTAATTCGACGTAATTTTGACTTGTATTCGAGCGCGGTGTGGCCACGTTTCATCGCCATTAATATACGATCAGAGCCGCTTTGTACCGGTAAGTGAAGGTGGCTGACAAGCTCTGGCACCTCATTGTAAACGTCGATCAAGGCATCGCTAAATTCAACCGGATGAGAGGTAGTAAAACGAATGCGATCAATGCCATCAATAGCGGCTACATAAGTAATCAATTCAGCGAGGTCTACAATTGAACCATTGGTGCCAGTTCCGCGATAGGAATTTACATTTTGCCCCAGCAAATTCACTTCGCGCACGCCTTGTTTCGCCAGATGTGCAACTTCCGCCAGCACGTCGGCCAAGGGACGGCTTACTTCTTCACCCCGGGTATAAGGCACCACACAAAAGGTGCAATATTTTGAGCAGCCTTCAATGATCGACACGAATGCGCTAACGCCATCTGCATCCGGCTGTGGTAAATGGTCAAATTTTTCAATTTCAGGAAAGCTAATGTCGATTACCGCTGCGCCGTTACGGCGTTCGGCCTCCATCATTTCAGGTAAGCGATGTAGAGTTTGCGGGCCAAAAATGAGGTCTACATAGGGCGCGCGTTTAGCAATAGCTGCACCTTCCTGGCTAGCAACGCAACCGCCCACGCCGATAATTAAACCCGGTTTCTGCTTCTTCAGTTGTTTCCAGCGGCCTAGTTCATGAAATAAGCGTTCTTGTGCTTTTTCGCGGATGGAACAGGTATTAATGAGGATGACATCAGCATCCTCGGGATCTTCCGTCGCCACCATATTGTGCGATTGGCCTAGCAAATCTTTCATGCGCGATGAATCATATTCATTCATCTGACAGCCGTGAGTTTTGATATAAAGTTTCTTGCTAGGCATTTCGGTAAGAGTAGTTATGGACGATTCGATGTTGGATGTCTCATTAACGGGCATTTCAGTGAGGGACATGTGAGCTAATACCTGATTAAAAAATGTTCAAAAGCAGGCGCGCATTATAGCGGCGCAGAGTTGTTAACATCTAGCATATTTTCAATTACGGCAGCGTTGTAAAAACCTTCAATCGTGCTGATTAAGCTATTTTTGACCGTGGCCCAAAGCGCAATACGCACGTCTCCTATAGGTTCATAGTACGTTTGATAATCCAGGGCCGCGAAGGCCGAGTCACCTTCAACTATCATATGGCGCAACACTATATCTTTTTGAATGCTGGCCATGCCGAAAAAAAATGTCAGCATATCCTCAGGGTTGTTGAAAGACATGTTAGGGCCGACGTATAAAAATTCTTTTTTGGCGAGGTAGCTCAACGCCTTATCGAAATCTTCAGCGCGCATGGCTTCAATAAATTGGCTCAGAATTTCTTTAGTTTGCATGTTGTGCTCTACATTGTTGGTGTTGCATGAGAATGCCAGGCAACCGAGGTTGCCTCTTACTGCTAATGGTTGTGGGCCCCTATGTGCATCAGGGCGGCAGATTACCGTTAATGTAAGCTGCTAACAACATTCAAATTCTGGTATTCTGCATATCTTTTATATCCCTTCTAAAGTTTCATTTGCATTCAAGAGATTTCAATGGTTATGGCAGTAAAACCCGTCTATCGCGTCATTTTTCTTAATCAAGGCCAAGTATACGAACTTTTCGCCTGTGCTATCTACCAAAGTGAAATGTACGGTTTCATTGAGATAGAAGAATTTGTATTTGGTGAACGTAGTCAATTGTTAATTGATCCAGCTGAAGAAAAGCTTAAAGCTGAGTTTGCTGGTGTGAAGCGCTCCTACATTCCTATGCACTCTATAGTGCGGATTGACGAAGTTGAAAAAGAAGGTTCAGCTAAAATCAGTGAAGTCAAAAGTGGCGGCGATAAAATCGCGCAATTCCCCTACGGCGGGTTTATCCCTAATCCCAATTTAGGCGAATAACAAAAAAACCCCACCGGTTATGTTCAGGACGAACGGTATGCCGCGGGTGCATGGATGCACAGGAGCGGCGATGTTCAGGATGAACGGTATGCCGCGAGCGCAAGGATGCACAAGAGCGGCGATGTCCAAGATGAGCGGGAAAATTTATTATCGTTAATTGTTTGATTCTCACCTGATAAACTGCTTCCTACCTGCTAACCCTTCCATATGTGACCGTTGTTTTTCTGGCGGCGTATCCGTGTAAGCCGAATTAATCCAGCAACATATTGCTGCTACTTAAATGTCAGGCACTTAAATTAACCTAACCTATACTAAATCCAACAATAACGGTCACGGATTTTAGTATGCAGTCTTTTGATAACCACGACGTGTTAAACCAATTGGATAGTGCTGCTTTTAAGTTTACGCATAAACTTCTTGGCCACCCGGCATTGAGCTTGGAAAATCTCGCACGGGTTTTACCGGCGCTATCTGCAGAACGGGTTGCTTACTCTAAAGGATTGCTTAAGGTCGGCGACGATTTTGAAGGCACCTTTAAAGAGAGCACTAATGGTAAGGAGCGCTCTAGTGATCGCGGTATTGAGGATGTTATCGAAAATATTCGGACATCGAATTCATACATTATGGTCAATCGACCTGAAGTTGACTCGTCCTTCGCCCCTTTGCATCGTCAGTTGGTTGAAGATGTTGAAACACTTATGCGGCGTTTAAATGTGGGCGACAAAGCAATTGATCCGCAATTATTTTTATTTATCGCCTCTCCGAACAGCATCACCCCGTTTCATATCGATCGTTACTCTACTTTTTTAATGCAGTTTCGCGGTAGCAAGCAGGTGAGCGTATTTCCGCAATGGGACGATCGCGCGGTAAGTTCTGCCCACAGGGAAGCCTATATCTCCTACTCAAACACTAAACTGCCGTGGAATGAGGAGATAGACGCTTTAGGAACTACTTTTGAGTTCACTCCTGGCGAAGCGCTGCATATTCCTTTTATTGCGGGGCACCATGTACGCAATGGTAGTAATGACGTATCTATCTCTATGTCGATTATTTTTAACACCGAACAAAGCATGGCTTGGCGTAGAGCTTTGCGCTTTAATCATTCAGCACGCCGTTTGCTTGCACCGCTGAGTTTAACTCCCGCTCCGATTGGGACTCAGCCCTGGCGCGATAACACCAAAGCCAAAGCTTGGGATACCATCACTAAAGTTCGCAGCTTACTCAAAAATGACCGAAACAGTGTTTGAACTTGTTCAGGTTTAGCTTGTTCAAAGTTGATTGTTTAGGGTCGATTGTTCAGAGCTAGAAATTATTTATGTCTGGATGGTGGTGAGGCCTAACTATCTTGCAGCCTTGCGGCGCCAAAAAGTTTATAGCTATTAATATTTGCTAAACTCTAAATATATCCTCAACGCCATAATCTTATGATTCAATCGCTCATACTCGCCATCGACCAGGGAGGTCAAAGCTCGCGTGTTGCAGTTTACACCTGCAGTGGTGAGCAGCTTTATTGTTTTTCTGCGCCTTGTGCCACACAAAGTTATCGTTCACCCACCTTACTACATGGATTCATGTCACACGAATTTATCGAACAAAGTGGTGAAGAAATTCTGGAAGGTATTCGAGATTGTTTGCAAAAAATTCAAATAGCCTTGGGCGATGATGTGTGCCACATACAAGTGGCAGGTTTTGCTGGGCAAGGCTCATCGCTTTTATGTTGGGATAACCAAACTGGTGTAGCTTTAACCCCAGTGCTCAGCTGGCAAGATATTCGCGGGGAAAATTATTTAAAAAATATTTCCATAACGCATGAGCAGACGCAATTACTTACCGGCTTACGTTTATCTCCGCATTATGGTGCAAGCAAAATGCGTTGGTGCATAGAAAATGTCCCGCAAGTTGTGAATGCATTAAAAAATAATACGCTCAGTATTGGGCCGATTGTTAGTTATATTTTTTGGCATTTATTAGAGCAAAAAAATGTTGTCGATCCTGGTCATGCTCAACGTACGTTGCTTTGGAATTTGCAAAGAAATAATTGGGATCAGTCATTGCTCAATCTATTTAAAATTCCAAAAATGGTATTGCCAGAATGCCTATTTCACAATAGTCATTTTGGCAGTTTAACGTTGGGTGACTATAAAATACCGTTTAATGCAAGTGCGCGAGATCAAGGTGCTTCATTGTTTGCGCAGGGTATGCCAGAAAAAAATGCTTGTTACATTAACGTGGGTACGGGAGCGTTTATTCAACGAATGACTGAGCAGTTAACAGCGCCTTCGGGTGTATTAGTAAGCCCTCTATTGTTGCCAAAAAATTTAAATGAAAAAAAGCTATTTTGTTGGGAGGCTACAGTTAACGGCGCCGCTTCCGCAATTCCTTTTATGAAACAACAGACTGGTTTACTCATAACGTCTGATGATATTCAGTATGCCCTAACACTAAGCCCACCGCACTCATGTTATTTTTTAAATGCAATCGGCGGTTTAAGTGCGCCTTATTGGCGAACAGATTTGCAGCCACAATTCAGCGAACAGTTATCGTCACATGAAAAAATACTCGCGTGGCTGGAAAGTGTTATTTTCCAAATTGTTGTAAATATTGAGGTAATGGCGGCATCAGACGACTCTTTACATCAGACACAAAAAATTATTATTAGTGGCGGTTTAAGTAATGTGGATGCTCTCTGCCAAAAAATTGCCGACCTTTCCCATCTCCCTGTTCACCGCAATGATAATACGGATGCAACCTTGCAAGGTATTGCTTGTTTGGCTGCAGGAGTTTCGCCTGAGTGGCAACCACCGCAACACAATGATGTTTTTAAGTCACAGGAAAATATTGCAATCCATTCACGTTTTCAGTATTGGAGAATGCAGATGTCCAAGTGGTTACAATGATTCGTTCGTTGTTCAACTCTAGCCTATACTTGCGTTATTCCCTTTTGGATATTCTCGATGAAATACGATTTTGTAGTGATTGGTGCGGGTATACAGGGCGCAGGTATTGCGCAAGCAGCGGCGGCGGCGGGATATTCGGTATTAGTGCTTGAGCAAACTGCAGTAGCAGCAGGTACTTCAAGTAAATCATCTAAATTAATTCACGGTGGATTGCGTTACTTAGAGAGCGCGCAATTTGGTTTAGTGTGGGAGAGTTTGCATGAGCGTGCCTTGTTATTAAAACTTGCACCGGACTTGGTAAAGTTACAGCCGTTGCATATTCCTCTTTATAAAAATTCCACGCGTAGCCCGGTTATGATCCGTGCAGGCTTGAGTCTTTATGCTCTGCTAGCGGGGTTGGATAAAAATTCGTTATTTCGCAGTTTGCCAAAATCAGATTGGGGTAACCTTGATGAGTTAAAGCAAGAAAATTTGCGGGCGATTTTTCGTTATCATGAAGCGCAAACAGATGACGCTGCATTAACGCGAGCGGTTTTATACTCTGCGCAGACTTTAGGTGCTGAGTTACAAATACCGGCGCGATTTATAAGCGCTCAGCGTGATGCGACTTCTTGCAAAGTAACTTATGAAATGTCAGGTCGGCAAGATTCGGTGAGTTGTCGTGTGTTGGTTAATTGTGCCGGCCCTTGGGCGCAAGAAATATTAGCGCGAGTACATCCGGTCTTGCCATTACCAGCGGTGGATTTAGTGCAAGGTAGCCATTTGTTATTGCCACCTTTATTAAAGCAATATTTTTATCTGGAGGCGCCGCAAGATAAGCGGGCTGTATTTGCATTGCCTTGGCAGGGGAAATTATTGTTAGGCACAACTGAGCGACTGCATACAGATGCCCCGGAAAAAGCGCATTGTACTGCCGCTGAGCAAGAATATTTATTAACTACCTTGCAACATTATTTTCCACAATTGCAAATAGCCTCTGAATTAATTGAAAGCTTTGCTGGGTTACGTGTGCTCCCGCGTAGCGACAAAAATGCGTTTGTGCGTCCCCGCGAGGTCTTGTTTGCTGTGGATAACGAGTATCAACCGCGCGTGCTATCGGTGATGGGGGGCAAACTAACAACTTATCGCGAAACAGCCCAAATGGCCCTGGCACGCTTGCAGTCAAGTTTGCCGGGGAAAATCGCGCGGGCGGATACTAGTCGCTTACCTTTAATTCCGGTAGATAAAAATCTTTGTTAATGTCCCTCATTAAAAATCCTTTTAAAATCATTTGTGCTTCCTGTTTCTGCCGCTAAAATGTCTGGCATAATCTTTCCCCTCACACTTTTATCGCGGCTTGCCGCTCAGGATTTTTCGTGAACTTTACTGGCGCCCACATTCTTTCGATTAAACAATTTGAACGCGCGGATATTCAGCGCATCTTTGATGTAGCCGATGCCATGGAGCCTTACGCGCTGCGCCGTAAAATGACGCGCGTATTGGAAGGTGCCATTTTAGGTAATATGTTTTTTGAGCCGAGCACACGGACGCGTGTGAGCTTCGGCGCTGCGTTTAACTTGCTGGGTGGCAATGTGCGCGAAACCACAGGTTTTGAAAGCTCATCAATCACTAAAGGCGAATCGCTTCACGATACAGCACGCGTATTATCAGGTTACAGTGATGTTATTTGTATGCGTCATCCGCAATCGGGTTCAGTGGCAGAATTTGCTGAGGCGAGCCGCGTTCCAGTTATTAATGGTGGTGATGGTGCGAATGAACACCCCAGTCAGGCTCTATTAGATTTGTACACGATTCGTAAAGAGCTGCGTTCAAATGGGCTCGGTATTGATGGCTTACGTATCGCAATGATTGGTGATTTAAAACATGGCCGCACAGTGCATTCACTTTGCAAACTCTTGTGTGTATTTAAAAATGTACAAGTGGTGTTGGTATCACCTAAAGAACTGGCTATGCCTGAAGCTATTGTAGAAGAGTTACGTATGGCGGGCCACGCAGTTACGATAACCGACGATTTACCTACCAGCATTTCGCATATTGATATTGCCTATTCAACGCGTATTCAAGAAGAGCGTTTCAACAGTAAAGATGAAGCGGATATGTACCGCGGGCGTTTTCGTTTGAATCAAGCAATTTACACTCAGTACTGTGAACCTAACACTGTTATTATGCATCCGTTGCCGCGCGACTCACGTGCGGACGCAAATGAATTAGATAATGATTTAAATCAGAATCCTAATCTCGCTATTTTTCGCCAAACGGATAATGGCGTATTAGTTCGCATGGCATTGTTTGCATTGGTATTGGATGTGGCCGATGAAGTGGATAAACATTCACGCGAAGTGACCTGGTATAATTCTCTGCGCCAGAACTAATTTGCAGCACTGGAATATTATTAAAAAAGTCGCCGTTGCGGCTTTTTTTTTAATTAAATATTAGAAAAAAATAAATAATGTTAGTGTAATTCGTTTTTTACTGCTTATTATGCAGCGCTAAAAAACTTTGATTGTAAGAAATAAAAATTCTTGGGGGTGGGAATGCAGTTCCAAAAGCATTATTTTTCGCTATGCGTTAAACACACGGGGTTGTATATCGGAATTGCTTCCTTGTTGATTTCGGTGCCAATTGTCGCTGATACGAAATTGCAAGCTGCGCAAATTGAAGAAGTTGTGATTACTGCATCCAAACGCGATCAATCGATAAAAGATTTTTCGGGCTCAATCAGCGTTGTAAAAATGGATTCACTTAACCCATTAGCAACGTTGAGTGATGTAGCTAATCAGGTACCCGGGTTTTCATTGTTGGATTCCGGTCCTCGCAATCCAACAGCATTGGTAATGCGCGGCTTGCGTTTTGATGCTATGGATGGTTTTGAAAATGGAAATGATGGTGGCACTGTTGCTAGTTATGTGGACAATATTCCGTTGCAAGGTTTTTATGTGCCACCGCAGTTTAGTATAAAAGATTTACAGCAAATAGAAATTTTGCGCGGACCGCAAGGCACATTGTATGGCAATGCTTCTGTCGGGGGTTTAATTCGTTATATAACGGCGAAGCCCGATCTAACACAAAATTCCGTTAACATAAACGCAGTAATATCGCAAACGGCGGAAGCTAGTGGGTTTAATACTGATACGGATCTCATTGTAAACGCCCCCATAGTTGAAAACTCTTTAGGTGTGCGTTTGCTATTTGGTAAACAAAAAAATCAAGGTTTTATCGACAATCCCTATTTAATAAGTGGCGCAGAAAAAAATATTAATAACGATGAGACTAACCAATTTCGCGCTAGCCTATTATGGCAACCCTCGGCAGAATTTTCATTAAGCAGTAGTTACCACTATCAGAAAATTTACGTCGATGATCGCCAAGCTACCAATGAAATGTTTACGGGCAATGATTACACCGCATCCAGTAAATATTTGCAGCCAATGACAGGTGAATTGAAGTTGGCAAGCATTGATGCTGATTATCAATTTAATTTTGCAAAATTAACAATAAGCTTGAGTCATTACGATTACAAAACAAAAGCTAGCTCTGACCAAACCGATTATTTAATTACGCTGGACAATACCTATGGATGGGGTTATTACACGAGTTACGATAAATTTTCTGCTTACACTGAAAGTAAATTTGACGTTATCAAAGATAGTATTGAATTACGCTTCGTATCCTCCGATGATCAGCCGTTGCGTTGGTTAATGGGTGCGTTTTTTAGTGATGATGATGTTGATGTTGTTATTACAGATACAGTTCCTGGTTTTGGTGATTTTGCCAGTGAGGATCGGCCTCTTAATCTCGATTATTATGCAACTCAAGTTGAGACTTTACGTGAGCAGTCTCTTTACGGCGAAATTTCTTACGATATTAAACCCCAATGGGAAATGTCAGTAGGTGCAAGGGGTTTTCATTACAAAGATGATGCTACCGTGTGCTCGCTTATTTTTCCAACAAGCAAAAGTTTTACGGATGATAACTACCCAGTGGATTGTTTAAGTGGTAATGATGCACACACGGGCAGCTTGGGAAAACTAAGTACCAAATATAAACTTAATGCGGATCAGGCATTTTATCTTACCGTTGCCGAAGGTTTCCGTCGAGGAGGTACTAATTTTTTACCGGTAGAGATTACGCGCAATCGTAGTTACAAGCCGGATGCTTCCATCAATTATGAATTAGGTTCGCACAGCGATTTTTTTGATGACACAGTTAGGTTAAGTGCTGCAGTTTTTTATATCGATTGGAAAGATATTCAAGTTTCAAGCGTAGTGGATGGTTACAGAGCATGGCTTAATGCAGAAGACGCGCGATCCCAAGGATTTGAAATAGATGCGCAAATGAAAATAAATGCTGAATGGTCCACGCACATAGGTTATTCATTTACAGATGCGCAACTCACCAAGAGTGTTACGAGCATCAATGGCGGCAGCGAAAATGCTTATGCTGGTGATACGTTGCCAGGCTCACCACGTAATCAATGGAATTTAGGTGTTGATTACGCGCGTGCCTTAAATACAGCCACGCTGAAAACCGGTTTAACCTATTCGTATTTAAGTGATATATATACCGCACTGAATGATGATTTCGTGGATTACGCACGTATAAAGGCATATAGCATGCTAAACGCTAAAGCGAGTGTAATATTGCGTAATTGGCGCTTAGGAATTTTTGTGAATAATCTCACTAATACTCGCGGTATTACCGGCAAGCGCACGGCACAATTATTTGGTGAAGCGGGGCAGTTTGAATATATTACGCGCCCTCGTACTGTTGGGGCAATGTTGAATTATGAGTTTTAAACGTAAGCGAGGGGTAAATTCATCGCGACTGCCACAAGATATATTTCTAGAACAAAATCATAATTCGTCGTTTTCGGCGAGGGGTTTAATTTTGTCGGTAGCTGTTCAGGAGGAGGGCTCCCGTGCTGGTAAGAATAGTTTACGGCAGAAATTTTCAATAGGAACATGCTAACTTCTTGCGAGGATAATACCCATGACAAATGAAGATGTAATCGAGTTAAGTGCGGAAGCAAGCACGAATGATAAGCCAAGCAAAAAAACTATTTTGGTACCGCAAGGAGGAAATGCTACCTTTAATTTTAAGCTAAAACCGAAGACATCTGGTAGTTGGACGCTTGACTATATAACACCTGAAAAGGTTTGGAATATTTCTGATCTTCAAGTTAGCTTCAATGAAAATTCCACACCGGCCCAATGCGAAGTTGAGTTTGCTATTTTAATTGTCACTATGGATGATAAATCAAAAGCTGCTGGTTGGATTTTTGATAATAATATTCATATATATTCAGAACAGTTGGATGCCAATGATTCGATTACTAAGGTGCTGAGTGCAGACAAATTGACTTGGACTTTTACCATAACGGCTAAAACACAAGATTCGACGCATGATACAGAGTCGATAGATTATGGATATATTGCGACTTTAAATGGAATAGCATATACACAGCCCGATCCAGGCATTGGCATTGGCCGTCCATAATTGAATTACATTGAATTGAAATAATTAAAGTAATTTTACTGCTGGTTATTATGGAGAGCGCATCTACTAGGTTCTCCATATTGTCTCATTAAATCTATAAATTTATCGTCTTTACACAACGAATTAAACCAAGGAAAGCTAAACCAAATTTTGTTCATGCCATTTTTTAATGTGTTGCTTATATTAAGTATGGCTGAAGAATTATTACTCGCTAAAGTATGCACAAGTGCTGCGGTATAAGTTGTTTCTATGTTTTGTGAATCAAGTTTTTCTAATTGTTGCAATACCGTTAAGGCTTCTGAAAATCGTCCCAAGTGTGCGTATGCCTGCGTAACACTAGTCAATTCTTCATTGGTTACACCCGTTAGTTTGGTCGAGTTGACAATTGATTCGTAAATTTTGCGGGATTCAGTTTTGTCTCCCATTAAATCATATGAGTCTGCTTTATTTAATTTCAAAAATGTATTCTGGGGAGCTAAGTTAAGCGCACGGTTAAAAAGACTATTGGCTTCAGTGTAATTTTTTAATAATAGATAGCAGAGTCCTAAATGGCTTAGATTGTACATGTCGTTCGGTTTCTTTAGAGCCGCGTGTTTGAATGACGTTATCGCCCGATCTATATTTCCTTCCAATAATTCAATGGATCCGTAAAGGCTAATGGCTTTGTAAAAATTTGGTGAGAGTTTTAATGCCTGTTCAACATATAGTTTTGCGGTAACCGTATCCGCTGAATACCAATAAGCCATTGCTATATAATATAAAATATTTGCGGAAGTTCTCATAGAGTTTGACTTTTTGTAAAATTCTATGGCCGAGCTGTAATCCTTTTTAGCCATTTGCATATAAGCATGCAACTCATTTATGGATGAGAAACTGGCATTTAATTGCTTTATATCTTCTAATGATTTTGTTGCACCCTCAAAATTATTCTGTGCTATCTGTAGATAGTATTGATTAAAAATAGAATCCCTCGACTTTTTGCTTCCTGAGTTTGAAGTTATGAAAATTTCAAGGTTATTTAGAAATACTAAATTTTTTGTTTCATAGTGAAGGTCTAAAGAAATTTCCGTATAGAGCGTTTGCACTGCTAGCATTTTCTTTGTCTGCCTTTGCAATCCGTCTAGTACGTTTAGTAATTCATGGCTTGCCCCTTTTTCTCTGTAACTTCGATTAGCTTCAAGAAATGAAAGGTATTCAGTCGAATCAATTTCATTAAAAGCACTCGCCATTTTTTCCGAATAAAGCGCACCCATATTATTCTGCACAATCGTCGCTACAGATAAATAATTGTCTGTCAGCACGTCCACCGTCTTTGTATCCTTTACCCGCAACCTACCTTCTTGTTTTTTATTATCTGGCGTAAGGCGCGTAAGGTTAATCGTGCAAGCTTCAATTTTGCATTGAATATTAGTGGTAATTAATTCATCTGCCGCTGTGGCGCGGCGTACAATTTCCAAGCCTTCTTTACTACTGTTAGCATTAATATCTGCAATTTCGTTTTGCGGAATTAAATAGTAACCATCGAGTTGCAATACACTTTGTTGAATCGCATCGTAGACTGCACCTTTTACTAGCTCTTGTTGCGATTCCTGCATATCAGTAGTACTAAGGGTTGGTGGTAGTACTGCAACATAGCGTGGTTCTTTGGGTTGTAGTTGCCAAATGCCTACGCCCACTAACATCAATAGCGTTAAGCTACCGAGAATTACGGTGACGCTATTAGTTTTAATATATGCATAAAAATTTTGTTTAGTTAGAGGCGTTTCTTTTTTTCTGATTGAGTCAAAGGTAGCGTGCTCTTGCTTTGTGTTTTTACGAGTTGTGTGGATGCCCGAATCGCTGGCAATAATTTTTTGTCTTGGAGTTTGTTGCGATTGTTGTAGCGCTTGAGTAATATCTGGTTCAAACGATGTTACTAAAAATAACTCACTGAGCTTTTCACATTGCGCTGCCAGCCAGTGGGTATTCGCTGGCCTATTGTCCGGATTTTTGGATAATAGTTGCCCCATTAATTCACTGATTTCTTGGGGTAAGCCAGGGTTGTGTTTAGTCGGTGGAATGGGCGCGTGTGAAATAATACGCTGCATTAATTGGAGTTTATTATCGGTTTCACCAAAGGGGTGCGCGTTACACAGTAACTGATAAGCCATGATACCAAATGAAAATAAATCACTCCGTGAATCGAGCTCTTCACCCATTGCTTGCTCGGGTGACATAGAGCAGTAACTGCCCGTCACATGGTCGGTTAAAGTTGCGTTAAAGTCTTGCGATTTAGCAATGCCTAAATCAGAAATTTTGGCTTCACCGCGTTTATTAATTAAAATATTTTCGGCTTTTAAATCGCGGTGGATAATGCCAGTGTCGTGCGCCACTGCGAGGCCTTGAGCAATTTGTGTGAGCCACTGCATACGCTGGCAAAAAGGAACAATATGCTCACGTAAATGCAATTGTAGATTTTGGCCATCCACAAACTCCATTACCAACGCAAGTTGGTCTGGTGTTTCTATAAAATCGTAAATTTGTACTATGTATGGGTGATTAAGTTTAGCAAGTAGTAGGGCTTCGCGTTTGAATCGCTCTCGGTAGTGCGGTTCAAATAATTCGCTGCGTAAACACTTTATAGCAACTTCACGATTAAGCCGAGTATCGCGTGCCAAATAAACTAAACCCATCCCGCCGCGACCAATGCAGCGAAGAATGTCATAGTGTCCTATCTGCTTGAGATCCTTGGTTAGTTGTGGGCTATTAATCATTTAATTAAATTTTTTCTGTGCAAGTGGTAGCTCACTTGTGAGTGTTGAGCCTTTATAAATTTTAAACTTTTCGCAACCAAAGCGAATTTTCCCACCACGGCGTTCTAACAAATATTGTTGGCCAAGCGTGTTCGGTAGGTTGTCTGCTAATTGTTTGCGCAGACGAAAAATATGAATATTCATGTGTGTTGTATCTAGCCCAAGTTCGCTACCTAATTGATCTGCGTAAATCCAGCCCTGGCTTTTAATGTCCAGCCCGTTGACAGCGTCTTTCGCGCGATGGCGCGCTAACTGTAACAACAAATAATGATGGCTACGCACTGCTAAATCGATGGTGTGTTGGTGGTGATGTAGTTCAAGTCGGGTAGTTTCTTCATCAAGGCTCAGGTTAAATACAAATTCCAGGTCGTTGAGTTTTTGTAGCGGATGCGAATTTGCTTCGGTTGGGCCAAAAAGTTGTGCTTGAATAAATTGCCATTGCACATCATTTAATTGAATCTTATCGCCAGAACGAAGTGTGCGTCTAAGTTGTTCATGGTGTTCATTCACTTCCTCCAAGTACCATTGTTGATCCTGCTCGTCATAGTAAAGCGCAAGTTTTGGAGTGTGAAGATCTGGCAGCAGATGATAGCGAGTTAAATAAATGGGCTGAATGATAGTTTTAGTTTGTATTTGCTCTTGCGTTTGCAGGGGCCAGAGCATATCACTGGGTGAGGTAAGATCTAGCACTTGAAAACAAGCGTCAGTCAGCTTGGCGAAGTGAATCTCATCGTTTATTTTCAATTCGCGGCTCGTACTTTGTTCTAGTGGAATACCATTAATCCAGGTTCCATTTAGTCCAAGATTTCTAATGCACCACGTTTGGCCATTCCATTCAATTGCGGCGTGAAGTTTGGATACGTATGGCTTGTCGATATGAGTATCTACTGCGGCGAGTCTACCAAAAGTGTGATGTGATGCGAGTGGGATATAAGCTTGCGCAGCGCCATCAAATATATAAGCCATAGATCTTCTCACGCGTATTGATTAATTGTTTTTCTAGTTGGATTTTCGCTGAAGTTCCATTTCTAGTGACATATTTTCTTTCTTCTTTTTACATTTTGTTTCTTGCCAGATTGTCGTATTGCAAGCACAGATTAGCTATTTTGCAAAGGAGCGCTGAGTGGCACAAAAAACAACAATTTTGTGTGTAATATCATGTAATGGGTGGCAACTGTAAAGCAGTATAGAGTGCCACATGCTGCGCCAGGTTTCATTCGTTAATCGCCCTTTTTTTTTACCTTTATGGTAATACCTTATGATTGCTCTGTTCCTTCCCACAAGAAATCATAAGCCGGTTGCTAAAGCGATTCATGTGTTTGATGAATCATCCAACGCCAAATGGGTTCCGATTAACAAAAGCTTCATTACCTTAACTACGATTATCTTACGAGCGGCTACAGAGCGTTTAGCTGTGGCAAATATTGCAATTATCTTACGGTGTATTAATCATCAAGGTAATCGCCATTTGATTCTAACGAATAACGAAGAGGAGTTACATGTTGCTGCGTTAGGCTCGGTAGAAGAATTTATTATTTCTACTGAAACAATTAACGTGGGGTGTGAATCAGAGGGGTTGGCCGAATCGGTTTCCGTAGCAATGAATTATGAGCAGCAACGGCTTGGGTTTATTGTCGCAAGATTGCATAGGGTTTCAAATTGTTGTAATGAGATTCAACCTACTAAAGTGCCTTTGGGCGAGAGAAAGATAGTTGACGATTTGGTTTTACTGGCTAGCAATATCATTTCAATTGTTCGGCGTTATGAAACACGTTATCGCGCTGTATTTATTTATGGAGATGAATGTTATTGGGTTGGTAACAGCTTGGTCTTGCGTCAGCTGGAGCAACGAATTGATCTGCTTAAGCATGCGCTTCATCCTATTTTAATTCGTGGCAATAGAGGTACGGGTAAAAATATTGCTGCCCGTACATTACATTGCTTGCGTCACACGAATATTTTACCGTTTATTGAATCCACTTGTGACGAATGGCAAGAAGGTACCGCCAATAAAATATTGCAAGCATTATATATTTATGCGAAAGGCGGCACTTTATTTTTGCGCAATGTGGATAAATTATCGTTCGCTAATTTTTGTGCATTAGAGAAATTTTGGTCAACGAGATCGTCAGAACTTGCCGATCGCGGTGTGCAAGAAGCAGTAGGATTGATTTTTAGTGTAAGTCAGTATGATTTTGTCGCAGTGCCAGCACTAACTGCTTGGTTGAAAATGCATTGTCTAGAATTACGTTTGCCAAGCCTATCTGAAAGACACGAGGATATTCGTGACTTGATACGTTTTTTTATCCGCGAATTTACACTTTCTATCGAATTCGATTTTAGCGAAGAAGCCTGGCAGATTTTTGACGATTTCAACTGGAAAGAAAATGTTTATCAATTGGAAAACGTAATTAAAAAAATCGCAGTACGAGTAGATAACCCGTTGGTGACGGCAGAGGCTTTAATGTTTTTTCTAAAAGAGTAGGATTTACCTTTCGCTTTACGACATTTTTTAATAGGCTTGGTGAGTGGATTACTGGGTTAGCGGGCTTGCCAGCTGTTGCATCATTATAAAATCTTTGTACTTTTGTGATTGTAAAAAAGAAGACGCAGCAGAAAGAGAGCCATAGATGCTGATGTGACCGCCATCATAGCTGAAAGGTATATTTTCTTTAGTTACTTCGGATGGAACTCCATCCACATTAAAAAGTGAATCTCTGTTTATGTACAAAACATTTTTGTATTTCTTTGCAGTTTCTTCTAGTAGCAGATTTGCTTTAACCAGTTCCGCATCTCTTTCCGTTGGTATTTTAGTAATATCAAATACGGTGTTGTTTAATAAAGTTTTGTTGTAAACCTCGATAGGATTAAAGTCATAAGCTTTAGGCGCAGCCATTACAACAACAAGCTTTATATTGGCTGCAGCAAAATCTATTAAATCCAAAACGCTATCCATTTTATTTATTGACGAGTAGTCCAGCCAATTTCCACCTATGATAGCCACATCATATTTTGAAATATTTTCGAAGAAAAATCGTCTATTGTAAAAGCATTGCTCTTTAGCTTTCCATGCTACAGGTCCTGTCCAGTCTTCATTTTTAGTGGGTACACAATAATTAGTTGTTACGGGATTAATACTAAGGTCTGATTTTTTGCCTACCGCATCCCAAAAGGGCTCATAATTTCCTGCGAATGAGTCACCGAGTAAAATTGCTTTTTTACTGGATAATTTATTTCCTAGCCAGCAATCCAAACCTTTAACGCCAACTATTAACGCATCGCTAGTATCGGGTTCGTAGAAGCACCACCCGTTCACACTTGAGGGGAATGCAATTTCGGGTATTGCGCTTGCTTTTTCTATCCTGTTTAAATAGCCTTTACTAATATGCCCACCCCAGCCAAATGCTATGAAGAGCACATTACAAAAAATTCCAGCAATTAAAATACTTTTTCGATTTATCTTCTGTTTATTTCTAAACGGCGCTTCCACATACCTCCAGGTTAAATAGCCGAGCAAGAGGGCAGCCACCGCTAAAGAACTTAAAAGTAAATGACTCGGTACAGTTGGTATACTTTTATGCCTGGCAAAAACAAATAGTGGCCAATGCCATAGGTATGCGCTGTAACTGATAAGCCCAATGCCAACAAACACGCTATTACCAAGTAATCTGCCAGCTATTGTTTGTGATGTAGCAAATAAAATGATTAGCGCAGCACCAATTGTTGGCGCTAATGTGTAAGCGCTTGGGTATGGTAATTTTTTATCAAATAAAAATGTGGCGTAAACAATTAATAGTAATCCCCCAAGGCTACCAATCTGGCTGACTCGGTTGCTAAAATGTAAATTTCCATAGCTAGTCATATAAAACGCAACCAAAGCACCAATCAATAGTTCCCAGCCGCGAGCGGGCAATAAATAAAATGCCGCTGCCGGATTATTGGTGGAGCTCCATTGGGCTGCTGCAAAGCTTGCGATTGCAAAAAATATAATCAGTGAGAAAATCCAACGTTTACGCAACCG
>JANPKH010000345.1:0-20832 GCA_031425935.1 Gammaproteobacteria bacterium
GTGCAAAACTGCATGACGATGCGAGAAAGTGCCACGACCCACGTCTTGACCCGTCATACGGATATCATAACCTTGCTCTAATAAGGTCGCATAGGCCAGGGTTTCCGCCATGCCCCAGTTAAGCGCTAAAGCCCCACCCGCCATTTTGCGGCGATCTTCGTAGATTTTTTCCACTTGTTTTTGCACAAGAATACCATCGGGAACTTCCAGCATCTTGTTGGCGATCGTCTGCAGCGCTTTTAATTCCATACCGGTATTGGCAGGCGTTAACCAATCGTGACCAATAAAGGGCGACCAATCAACAAACAACGTGCGATCAGGCTCGTTGACCAAACCACTGGCTACATGCTCACCACGATCTAAAGCCGCGCGATAGTTGGTCGTCATATCATCGGCTGTGGCCTGTGATAATAAGTTTGCAGCAATTAATTTATCGGCATAGATTGCGCGAGTCGTTTTTAAATTCCGAATCACTTGATACATCAACGGCTGAGTCGCAGATGGCTCGTCGGTTTCATTATGGCCGCGACGGCGATAGCATACCAAATCTACTACTACGTCTTTTTTGAACTCATATCGGTAATCCATTGCCAATTGGGCAACAAACAGCACTGCGTCAGGATCGTCACCGTTTACGTGAAAAATGGGGGCTTCAATCATCTTGGCAACATCAGTGCAATACTCGGTAGAACGAGCATCTTCACGTCTGCTGGTAGTGAAACCAACCTGGTTATTGATTACTAAATGTAGGGTTCCGCCGGTGCCGTAAGCGCGAGTTTGAGACATCTGAAATGTCTCCATCACTACCCCTTGGCCAGCAAATGCAGCATCGCCGTGCACGACAATGGGTACTACTTTTGCGCCAGTTTTATCATTGCGACGATCTTGACGAGCGCGCACAGAACCTTCCACAACAGGTGATACAATTTCCAAGTGCGATGGGTTAAAAGCCATCGCAATATGCAATTCGCCACCAGGTGTCATAAGGTTGGAAGAAAAACCCTGATGATATTTAACATCTCCTGAAGTATCTACCAACCGTTTCCCATCAAACTCGGCAAACAAATCAGCAGGATTTTTACCGAACAAGTTGATAAGTACATTTAAACGGCCGCGATGCGCCATACCCAAAACAATTTCTTTTGCGCCATAAGTTCCAGCACGTTTAACCAGCGCATCAACGAGCGGGATAAAACTTTCTCCACCTTCCAAACCGAAACGCTTAGTGCCAGGATATTTGCTGTCAAGGTGACGCTCAAGGCCCTCAGCGGCCGTCAAACGTTCGAGTACAGCTAAACGTTGCTCTTTGCTAAATTCGGGGTTGGAGCGAACGCTTTCAAGACGTTGTTGTAACCATTGTTTTTCCGCCAAAGGGGTGATGTGCATAATTTCCACACCCACATGACCACAATAAGTTTTTTCAAGCGCATCAATAATTTCGCGCAGTGACGCTTCTTCTTTGCCGATAAACAAATTGCCCGTATTAAAAACAATATCCAAATCAGCGTTGGTCAAACCATGAAAGACTAAATCCAAATCTGGTATTGGATCGCGTTGCATCAAACCCAATGGATCAAGTTGCGCTTTTTGGTGGCCACGAAAACGATACGAACTTATCAGCTGTAATACTTTAACTTGCTTACGCTCATGGTCAGCGCTTACGCTGCCGGAACTAACTGCAACCGTGCGCACGCGTGACTTACCGAGCTGTTCAAATTGTGCCCGAATAACTGAGTGCGGGGTATCTTGTGCAACCACACCTTGAACGCGTGGCAACTGATCAAAATAGTTACGCCACTCTTCAGCAACCGCATTGGGATTATGTAAATATGTGTCGTAGAGCTCTTCGACATAAGCTGCATTCCCACCAGAAATATGGGAATTACTCAAAAAATGCTCCATGATGCTGTCTTGCATTCCACTCACCTTAAGCGTTGAAAATTCAATCAGATTTTTACAACTTAACAATTTTTATAAATTATCAATACAGATTTTATAGCTTACCAATTACAAAAAAACGCCACCCTTTAGGTAGCGCTTTGTAACAACATATTTCGAATATGGCCAATAGCTCTGGTTGGATTCAGGCCTTTCGGACACACCGCAACACAGTTTTGAATACCATGACAACGGAACACACTGAAAGGATCATCTAAATTTGATAACCGCTTTTCAGTCGCTAAATCACGGCTATCTGCCAAGAAACGGTAGGCCTGCAACAAGCCAGCAGGGCCGATAAACTTATCAGGATTCCACCAGAAAGATGGGCACGCAGTTGAGCAACACGCGCACAGAATACACTCGTAAAGCCCATCCAACTTTTCACGATCTGCTGGCGACTGCAAGCGTTCAATCGCAGGTGCCGGAGTATCATTTTGCAAATAAGGTTCAATTTTTTTGTATTGGTCGTAGAACTGAGTCATGTCGACAACTAAATCGCGGATGACTGGCAGACCAGGCAAAGGGCGCAATACAAGCTTGTTACTTTTAACGCATTCCGACAAAGGTTTGATACACGCCAAACCATTTTTACCATTAATATTCATGCCGTCTGAACCGCATACGCCTTCGCGGCATGAACGACGATAGGCCAAACTTTCATCTTGTGCTTTTAACTGTTCCAGCACATCCAGCACCATTAAATCTTTACCTTGAGTGTCAAACTCATAAGTCTTCATGTAGGGCGCTTTATCAGTATCAGGATTGTAGCGATAGATTTCGACTTTCAACATTTCTATAATCCCCGATTAGTATGTGCGTTTCATAGGTTCAAAAGCTTCCATAGTGTGCGGCTTAAAATTAACTGCACGCTTGGTAACACGTTTATCGCCTGGAAAATAAAGTGAGTGGCACAACCAATTCACATCATCACGATCTTCAAAGTCATCTCGCGCATGCGCGCCGCGCGATTCTTTGCGAGTCTCGGCAGCAATAGCAGTAGCCTCAGCCACTTCTAACAAATTTTGCAATTCCAACGCTTCTATACGCGCAGTATTAAAGGCGTTGCTCTTATCAGTAATCGACACGTTTTCAATACGCTTACGCAACTCAGCAAGTTTTTGAATTCCCAACTGCATAAATTCACCTTTGCGAAATACGCCAAAGTAATTTTGCATAATGGTTTGCAACTCTTTACGCAATACTGCTGCGCCTTCACCAGTGGTGGAAGTATTTAATTTATTGAGACGGCTCATAGCGCGATCAATATCAGCAGGAGTTGCATTGCGTTGCTCGATACCTTCGCGCAAGGTTTTTTCAATATATAAACCAGCAGCACGACCAAATACCACCAAGTCAAGCAACGAGTTTCCACCTAAGCGATTAGCACCATGCACAGATACGCAAGCAGCTTCACCGCAGGCAAATAAACCATCGATAACGATATCTACTCCATTTGCATCTTGTGTCAGCGCTTGGCCATTAATATTGGTGGGAATACCACCCATCATGTAATGACAAGTTGGCACTACAGGAATGGGTTCCTTGACTGGATCAACATGCGCAAAAGTTCGCGACAATTCGCAGATCCCCGGCAAGCGGCTTTCCAGCACTTCTTCACCCAAATGGTCCAGCTTCAGCAATACGTGATCACCTTCTGGGCCACAGCCATTTCCGGCAAGAATCTCTAACACCATTGAGCGCGCAACAACGTCACGCCCGGCGAGGTCTTTCGCATTGGGAGCATAACGCTCCATAAAACGCTCACCATTTTTATTGATTAGGTAACCACCTTCGCCACGGCAACCTTCCGTTACAAGTGTTCCCGCACCAGCAATACCGGTCGGATGAAACTGCCACATTTCAATATCTTGTACAGGAAAACCAGCGCGTAGTGCCATGCCTACACCATCGCCAGTATTAATGTGTGCGTTAGTAGTAGAAGCATAAATGCGGCCAGCGCCGCCAGTCGCAATAACAGTCGCTTTAGCTTTTACGTAGACGGTTTCACCATCTTCGATGTTGATAGCAATAACGCCGACCACCGCACCGTCCGTATTTTTTACCAAATCAACTGCAAACCATTCATTTAAAAAAACAGTATTACTTTTGATGTTTCCTTGATAAAGAGTGTGGAGCAACGCGTGGCCAGTACGGTCAGCTGCTGCACATGTACGCGCAGCTTGGCCACCTTTACCGAAATCTTTAGATTGCCCACCGAAAGGACGTTGATAAATGCGGCCTTCGTCAGTGCGCGAAAAAGGCAAACCCATATGTTCAAGTTCAAAAACAGCTTCCGGGCCAACGGAACACATGTATTCAATAGCGTCCTGATCACCGATGTAATCTGAGCCTTTTACGGTGTCATACATATGCCAACGCCAATCATCCTGCGGATCAGCACTCGCGATCGCACAGGTAATACCACCTTGAGCAGAAACAGTATGCGAACGTGTAGGAAATACTTTTGTAATTACTGCGGTTTTGTATCCAGATTGCGCTAATTGTAACGCAGCGCGCATGCCCGCACCGCCACCACCAATTACAATACCGTCAAATGAAATCGTACGAATGCTAGCCATTAATTAAAACCCCAGAGAATTTCAATGCCCCAAACAAGGTAGGTAATTGCTACGCCACCGAGCATCATTTGCGCAAAAATACGCAAGACAGTAGCTTTATTGCCCATCAGGCGTTCGGTCAAATAATCCGTTAGTACAGACCACAAACCAATCCATGCATGAGAGATAAAAGAGAGCAATGTAACCAAGCTAAAAACACGCATCCACAACTGGCCAAATAAAGCATGCCATTGTTCGAAGGTTAACTCTGGGTTGGTTAGTAAATAGATAGTGATGAAAATAGTGTATGCAGCCATTACTGCCGCGCCAACGCGCTGAATCAGCCAATCATAAAGACCACTGCGGCCAAAACTCGTTATTGACGTTACCATAACCAAACTCCTATCAAAGCGATCAATGCGAAGGTCACCACCAATACTATCTTGGCGCCAATTTGCCCACCTTTAAGACTTTCACCAACCCCGAAATCCATAATCAAGTGACGAATACCTGCCACTGTGTGATACGCCAAGCCAGCCAGCACAGCCCACAAAATGAATTTACATACAGGGTTATTCGCAGCATCGCGTACAGCAGCAAAACTTTCTTGCGAATCCAAACTTGAATCCAGCATCCATAACAACGCCGCCATTCCAGCAAAAAGAAATATGCCGGTAACACGATGAAAGAAAGAAACAAAGCCAGTAATTGGAAGATTGATGGTAGTGATATCGAGATTGACAGGTCTTTTCTTGTTCACAGTTAAGATTACCTTCTAGCCCATCGCGGGCAGCTTTAAAGATGTAAGTACCAGCATTGACGAAAACGAAACATTTTGGGGCGATGATTGAGGCGCCCAACAAGTCGCGCCGCATTATAGAGAGTGGAGTATAGAAACACAAACGAAAAGCCGCTGCAATTTATAAAACAACGCGTTCCTATCTCCGCAGAAAGACAGGCTTAAAATTTTAGCTAGATCAATGACTTCGACGCATTTTCAAGTCATTTTTCGAACCACAAAAGTGCAAAAAAAAACCTGCAGAGCAAGTTTGGTGCAAAAAAATCAACGCCGCTCTTTGCACCTCAATAACAGTTCGATGAAAGAAGAAACATTCACAAAAAAATTCTTCATTTTCAGTCCAAACCCTAACAAAAGGTTCGCAAATAGTTAGCAAAAACTTTCGCCCGGACAAATAAGTCATCTATAATCGCGGCCACACATTTCATACACTAGCCCTATTCGTAAAAGCACAGGAGTCAGCATGACTGACAAGAAAGCGCATTTAATAATTGATAGCTCAATTGGTACCTCAACTAATAACTCAACAGATGGCACCCAGACAACAATTGATTTACCTATTTACCCTAGCACTATCGGCCCTGATGTTATTGATGTTACTAGCATCACCAAAAATGGTTTTTTCACGTTTGACCCGGGATTCATGTCCACCGCCGCTTGCGAATCCAAAATCACCTTTATTGATGGAGATGAAGGAATTCTCCTCCACCGCGGCTACCCTATCGAACAACTAGCAGTATCTTCTGATTACCTCGAAACCTGTTTCCTCTTACTAAATGGTGAATTGCCTACTTCAGCGCAAAATCAGGAATTCGTGAACGCTATTAAAGCTAACGGTACTGTTGACGCCTCTGTAGCTAATATTATTAAAAGCTTTAAACGCGAATCGCACCCTATGGCGATGCTTTGTAGCGCGGTTGCCGCGTTAGCCGCCGTTTACCACGACGAGATTGATATTACTAAAGAAGAAGACCGCAAGCTCACTGCTTATCGTTTAATTGCTCAGGTGCCAACTTTAGCGGCGATGGTATATAAACATCGCCAAGGTGAAACTTTCATCGAGCCAGATCGCAATTTGGGTTATGCCGAAAATTATTTGCATATGACATTCGGCACTGCAGGCACAACACCCAACGTCAGCAAAACTATCGCAAAAGCTATGGATCGAATTTTTATTCTCCATGCAGACCACGAACAAAACGCATCAACTTCTACTGTACGTTTATCTGGCTCATCTGGAACTAATCCATTTGCTGCAATAGCAGCAGGCATCTCTACTTTATGGGGACCAGCTCATGGCGGCGCCAATGAAGCTGTTTTAAATATGCTGGAGGAAATCGGCAGCGTAGAAAATATCGATAAATATGTTGCTAAAGCGAAAGATAAAAATGATTCATTCCGCTTAATGGGTTTTGGTCACCGCGTTTATAAGAACTTTGACCCACGCGCCAAAGTGATGAAACAAACTTGCGATGAAGTTCTAGCAGAATTAGGTCTGGCAAACGATCCGTTACTGGCGATTGCTAAACGTCTCGAACAAATCGCATTGGAAGACCCGTATTTTATCTCTAAAAAATTGTACCCCAATGTTGATTTTTACTCAGGCATTATTTTGAAAGCTATCGGCATTCCCGCCGAAATGTTTACCGTCATCTTTGCCACTGGCCGTGCGGTTGGCTGGTATGCACATTGGGACGAAATGGTGAGCACCTCTTACAAAATTGGCCGTCCACGCCAACTTTATACGGGCAGTGTGAAGCGCGACTACCCTAAAAAATAGGGCGAAAAGTAAAAACCAGTTTTATAAAAAAGCCGCATGTAATACTGCGGCTTTTTTATTTTGAACCCCCTCATTCTCGCCAAACATGAGTTCCGACGTTCGTTCTGGGACCGTCGGAGGCATGGATGCCGACGTCGAGCCTACAGGGATGTACTTGCGGCGTGTCACAGAGCGAACGTCGGAACTCATTCACACCACTCGTACATTTATTAACTTGCCTTACTTGCCACATACTCCTATTCTCGCCGCAACACTCAAAACAATAGGAAACCTTCTATGCCCGCAATTATTTCACGTTTGCTCGGAATTTTTCTAATCACCCTAACCCTAAGCAGTTTGGCGATAGAAATTCCCAAGTCACTCGAAGAATGGAAGCCTTGGGTATTGGAAAAACATCCTGATTTAAACTGCCCATTTATGTTTAGCGACGCGACGCGTGCTTGCACATGGCCATCCGAATTACACGTAAATGCTAGTGCTAGCGGCGCAAAATTTACACTACACGTTGAAACTTTTAAAAACGATTGGGTTGGCCTTCCTGGCAATATGTCGTTATGGCCACAAAACATAAACGATAACAACACCAAAGCTGTCGTGCGCGATAATGCAAATATTCCCGAAATTTATTTAACTATAGGAAACCATGAAATAAGTGGTGAAATTCGTTGGACTGAATTACCACGCACACTGCAAATTCCAGAACAAACTGGCATAGTGCATTTAATATTAAATGGAAAATCGATGCTTACGCCCGCAATTGAAAATGGCAACCAGTTATTGCTAAGCGCCAGCGAAACACAAACTGCGGCAACTCATCAAGATGCGTTTAACATGCGGGTTTTCCGCAAAATGAGTGACACAATTCCATTGCAGGTAATCACGCAATTACAAATGGAAGTCAGCGGTAAAGAACGCGAACTGCGACTAGGGCAATTATTATTAACCGGATTCACCGCAACAGAATTTAAAAGCGCCTTGCCCGCACGCATTGAAAAAGATGGCAGCTTACGTATTCAAGTAAAACCTGGCTCATGGGAACTAACTCTCGTTAGCCACACCACTACACCCTTAAAAGATTTAACATTTAAAAGCACATCTGATTTATGGCCGCAACAAGAAATCTGGGTATTCGAAGCGCAGCGTCAATTGCGCAGCGTACAAGTATCCGGCGTGCAGACTGTTGACCCTCAACAAACACAATTACCTGAAGAGTGGAAACAATTCCCTGCTTATTTAGTCACGCCAGAAACGCTTTTCAAAATAGAAGAACTACAACGCGGAGTAAATAAAGATGCAGCGAATGAACTTACATTAGATAAAGAAATGTGGCTAAGTTTTAATGGCAAGGAATTTATTATGCAGGACGAACTCAGTGGAACGATTCACAACACTCGGCTTGAAACTATTAGCCCCTACGAATTAACTACAGCGTCCATTGCAGAAAAACCCCAACTCGTTACTCACCTTGCTGGCAGTAAAAATGCTGGCATTGAAATTCGTACTCATTATGTCAATCTGTTAGGCGTTAGTCATCTTCCGCGCAACTTAACTGTGCCCGTTTCTGGTTGGAGTGAAGAATTCAATTCTGTGTCGACCAATCTTTACTTACCACCGGGATGGTCGCTATTCACCGCCACAGGCACCAGCAGCGAAAACGGCAGCTGGATTTCTAAATGGACGTTGTGGGATATGTTTTTAGTGTTAATTATTGCTGTTGCGATCGGGCGCACCACTAAGCTCATGTATGGCGCACTAGCAGCGGTCACACTATTAATTATTTATCAACGTACCGGCGCACCCGTTTATATTTGGTTAAATCTGGTAGCAACTATTGCACTCCTTTCTTTTGTTGGCGGGAAATTCAAAAATTTTATTGTTAAATATACCTACATTAGTTTTATATTTTTAGCTCTCATCTTGCTACCTTTTGCTGTAAGGGAAGCAAGAGCGATTATTAATCCACAATTAGAATCAGAAGAATTTTACGATTTCGAATTCCCCTCTATTTTTCTGATGTCTTCAGACTCGAAAAAATACAAACCAGTTCCAGCAGCAGCTCCCGCACCAGAAGCAGCTTTCGAAATGAGCCAATCTACGGCAGAAGAAGTTGTTGTAACAGGCACCCGCAGCTATGATTCTTACGCAAAAGAAGAACGCAAAGATATTAATAAAGAATATGACCCTAACCAACAAACACAGACTGGTTTAGCAATCCCATCATGGAAAGAAAACACAGTGTACTTGGAATGGACAGGCCCTGTTAAAGCAACCGAAACAACAAAATTATTTCTAGTGCCACCTTTTATTAATCGAATCGGTTATTTATTAAGTGTATTGTTGCCATTATTGTTAAGTGGAATTTTATTACAGCAATTTTTTCACGCGCTGGGTAAAAATATCAAATTACCCGACTTAAGAAAGTTATCAAACCTTGCAATATTACCTTGTGTATTAATTACAGGTTTGTGGATGGGACCCAACCAATCTGCACAAGCCGATGTTGTTATTGATCAGGCCATTTTAAAAGAATTGGAAGAGCGGCTCACAACACCCCCACGCTGTTTACCTAATTGCGCGGCAATTGAATCCTTAACTTTAAACGTAAACGACGATCAACTAACGATTGATATGGTAGTGCACAGCAATGATTTAATTGCATTACCTCTACCCTCAGAGCGCGAGCAATGGTGGCCAAATCAGGTTAGTGTTGATGGAAAAAATGCAACGCTGATCAAAACGCCCGCGCATAATTTATTGGTGAGCTTACCTAAAGGTCGGCATAGTTTAATTATCAAAGCCAACCTACAAGGGCGCGACGCACTTAATTTGCAATTCCCTTTACCCTTACACAATGTTGTCACCACCACTCAAGGCTGGGAAGTGAGTGGCGCCCCTGGAGCATTACAAGCAAGTCAGTCATTGCAATTACAACGTGTAGAACGCAATGAAGCTGTGAGTAAATCTGAACATTTGCGACCTGACCCTATTGCCCCCTTTGTCATTGTGCGCCGCGAATTACATTTAGGTTTGGAATGGACAGCAGTTACAACAGTAACGCGAGTTGCACCCGCAATGGGTGCGATCAATATTGAAGTGCCGGTTATTGAAGGTGAGCAACCACTCACGACACAACTCAACAAGAATGGAAAAATTTCGGTGCATTTGGAAGCCAATGAATACGCTATTAGTTGGAACTCCACAGTAAAACAAACGACACCCTTACAATTACAAGCAGCGCAAAATACACCGTGGGTAGAAATTTGGGCATTACATGCTTCACCTATTTGGCACACAGAGCCAAATGGCATTGCGCCTATTCAATTTGCAGAAAATGAAAACACACCTATATGGCAACCTTGGCCAGGAGAAACACTCAGTATAAATATCACGCGCCCTGGAGCGACCAAAGGTAGCTATACAACAATAGATTCCGCAACGCTAACACATGAAATTGGCAAGCGTAGTAACGCGAGTAATCTCGATTTATCCATAAGAACCAATCAAGGTGGGCAGTACAATTTTGCTATGCCGCAAGGCGCAAAATTATCTACGGTAAATATTGACGGCACTCAGCTTTCCATTAGCGCAACTAATGGCTTAATCAAAATTCCACTGCACCCGGGAGAACAACGCGTAGCAATATCTTGGAAGACTGAAGATGGCGCCAAGTTTCTTAGTAAATCACCGCAATTTTCTCTTGAGCACGGCAGTAGCAATCAACACATATCAATCAACTTACCCAATAACCGCTGGCCATTATTCGTCGGCGGCCCAATGATGGGACCGAGTGTTTTAATTTGGGGAATGTTATTTGTTGTTATGCTAGTTGCTGTTGCACTAGGTCGCAGTGGATTAACACCATTAAAATCTTATCAATGGGTTTTATTGAGCTTGGGAATTTGTACGCTAAGTTTTGTTACATTTATCCTGGTAGCAATTTGGTTGATTGTTTTACAACAACGCGGAAGATTGCAAAACATTTCCTCAACAAGAAAATTTAAATGGATGCAAGTTGGTTTATTTATTTTTTCTGCAATTGCACTTTTGTGTTTAATTGGAACAATTCCCGCAGGTTTATTAGGTAGCCCTGATATGCATATCGTTGGCAACAATTATTCTGCTGGACGCTTCGCTTGGTACCAAGACCACAGCGATTTAGCATTCCCTACTGCATGGATAATTTCTTTACCGCTCTGGTGTTATAAAGTTGCGATTTTATTGTGGGCTTTGTGGTTGGCGTCTGCCTTGTTGGGCTGGATTCGTTGGGGCTGGCAGCAATTAAGCCATCATGCATTGTGGTATGCACCTGCCGAGATTGTTACTAATCCATCACCAACGCCCACTGGGACAACAATGCAGGCTCAGACTAATACAGAAAATAAAAACTCTGCGTAGGTATCCTTTAACAACCATGATCAAGCAATAATTACATTTCATTACATAAAAATCCCTTGATTTGTTGCGCTAGGGATTTTTATGTTTACTAGTACGAACAGATAAGTTTTACACATCCACAGGAGTTACGCAGATATAAATAGACACTAGCAGTCTCGTTGACTTCCCCTCCTCCCGCCTCTAAAATGTGCGGCCCCAAGCTTGTCGCAAGACAGCCATAAGCCTTTGAATACTCTTAAAAAGCCTCTACAAACAGGCGTCAAAAACAACCGAAGGTCGCTCTGCACATAGCTTTTTTACACGAATGCAGTAGCTTTTATTTTTGAATATTTATTCCTTCAACAGGAGCAAGACTGTCCATGTCGACCAATCCTTACGGCCATTTTGATGACGCGAAACGTGAATACGTTATCACCCGCCCTGACACTCCATTACCTTGGCTTAACTATCTTGGTTTAGACGAATTTTTTGGTCTTTGCACCAACACCGCCGGTGGTTACACTTTTTGGAAAGATGCAAAACTGCGCCGCCTTACCCGTTACCGTTACAACAACGTGCCCTACGATTTAGGTGGCCGTTATTTCTATGTCAATGATGGTGGCAGCGTATGGAACCCGGGCTGGAAACCGGTAAAAGCAGAAACTGATCGCTATGAATGTCGCCACGGCTTAGGTTATAGCCGTATTGTGGGCGAGAAAGATGGCCTTGAAGTTGAGAACCTATTCTTTGTACCTATCAAAGAAAATTTAGAGCTTTGGCAAGTTAAAGTTACCAATAAATCCAAAGTGAAGAAAACCGTAAAACTTTACTCCTATCAGGAATTTTGCTTTTTTGAAGCATTGAATGATATGACCAATTATCAACGCACCTTTTCCATTGGTGAAGTTGAAGTGGATGGCAGCGCGATTTATCACAAAACTGAATACCGTGAACGCCGTAATCATTTCACCTTGTTTGCCTGCACTCGCGAAATCAGTGGCTATGATACAAGCCGCGACGCATTTGTAGGAATTCATGAAGGCTTGCATGAAGCTAAAGTACCGTTCAAAGGCGAAGCATCAAATTCAAAAGCCTTTGGTTGGAACCCTATCGGCAGCCACGAAGTTACGCTTGAATTAGAACCCGGCCAAACTGAGCAATTCGCTTACATCCTTGCGTATGTTGACCAAGGCGATAAAGCTAAATTTGAAAAGCCAGGCGTGATCAATAAAGAAGTTGCACAAGCCATCATTAAAAAATACTCAACCCCAGGCGCAGTTGATACAGCATTCAAAGCGCTAAATGATGCCTGGGCTGGCATGTTAGGTAAATTCCAAGCCAAATGTCCTGATCCACACGCAAGCCGTATGCTAAATACTTGGAATCAATACCAATGTATGGGTACCTTTAACATGTCGCGCTCTGCGAGCATGTATGAAACAGGTATCGGCCGCGGCATGGGCTTCCGTGATAGTAACCAGGATTTGCTAGGTTTCGTGCATTTAGTCCCGAGCCGTGCGCGTGAGCGTGTACTCGATATCGCTGCAACGCAATTGGCTGATGGTACCTGCTACCACCAATACCAACCGCTGACCAAAAAGGGCAACAAAGAAGTGGGCGGCGATTTCTATGATGACCATTTGTGGTTGGTGCTTTCTACCACCGCTTACATCAAAGAAACTGGTGACTACTCCATTCTGGATGAAAAGATTGGCTACGCCGAAAAGGAATACGCCAATGCTGCGGACAAAGAAACCCTTGGCCACCATCTTGAAACCAGTATCGCTTACACCATGGCAAAACGCGGCCCACACGGTTTACCTTTAATCGGCCACGCTGACTGGAACGATTGTTTGAACCTGAACTGTTTCAGTAAAGAACCTAACGAAAGCTTCCAATTGGCAGGCGACGTTGAAGGCAGTAAAGCTGAGAGCGTGATGATTGCGGGCTTGTTCCTATATGCTAGCCGTGAAATGGCAGCATTGTATGAAGCTCAAGACAAAACAGCTGATGCACAACGCATGACCGCCCATTACAACACCATGCTTGAAATAGTTGAAACTCAAGCCTGGGACGGTGAGTGGTATACCCGTGCATTTGATGCAGAAAGCAATCCAGTAGGCTCAAAATCCAATGTAGAAGGTAAAATCTTCATTGAGAGTCAAGGTTGGTGTGTACTCGGTGGTGCTGGCCAAAATAATGGTCGCGCCCGTCAAGCTATGGAAAGTGTGCACAAGCACTTGTTCACTAAAAACGGCGTGGTTTTGCAGCAACCAGCTTACACCGAATATCACTTGGAATTAGGTGAAGTAACTTCCTATCCACCAGGCGTAAAAGAAAATGCGGGTATCTTCTGCCACAACAATACCTGGATCAACCTCGGTTGGTGCATGTTGGGTGAGGGTGAAAAAGCGTTGGAATATTACTTGTCCATTTGCCCAAGCGCCAAAGAAGACCAGATTGATACTTACCGCGCAGAGCCTTACGTGTATGCGCAAATGATCGCCGGTAAAGACGCTGCTTGTTTCGGCGAAGCCAAAAACTCCTGGCTAACCGGTACCGCTGCCTGGACATTTGTGAGCGTGAGCCAAGGTTTATTAGGTGTACAACCTGACTACCACGGCCTGCGTTTAGATCCGTGTATCCCTAAGGCTTGGCCTGGTTTTAGCGTCAGCCGCGAGTTCCGCGGTGCGCGTTATGAAATCGAAGTCAAAAACCCAAAAGGTGTTTGCAAGGGCGTAGCCAAGTTAACCGTGGATGGAAAAGTACTTCCTGGCAATGTGATTCCAGTCATGCCTGCAGGAAAAACCATAACGGTTGTTGTTGAACTAGGTTAATACCTATTTACGAATAACTGCAAAAGAAAAAGCCCGATTTTAGATCGGGCTTTTTTTTGCTTGCCAATATGACTAGATGTTTACTTTGTTAACGCTTGTATCGCACCAGAAACATAAACCAATGGTGCATTCCAATTAATGGCAATTTCGTTACTTGCGAAAGAACATTCATGATCCAAATAAGCTTTGGCAGGTATTACTGAAGGATAGAGTACGGTGCCACAGTCTTTCTTATCTTGTAATCCAGGCTGCGGGCCGCCCGCCAAAAATCCGGGAATCGGAGCTTCGATCCCATCTGCTGCTACAGGGCGATGATGAATATACATAGATGGCTTATCGCCATACCCCGTCACAAACGAGTAATCAGTTGGATTGCGACCCAACAAATAATCCAGGAGTGATTGCGCGGCATCAAGATAGTTTCTATTGCCATTCATGCGATAGCCCTGAATGAGCATCATCGCCTGATTGGCTGCTACCGCATTACTGCCCCAAATAAAATCTTCGGTTTCCATGGAAACTCCATAAGCGGATATTTGCCACTTTTTCAGCAAACTACCGGCTAAACTATCGATACGCGAAGCTATCAATTGCTGGTCAGCCACAGCGGTTAATTGCTTACGGTGATGTGCGAGGGAGATCCACGCAAGGCCGCGAACATCACTCCAGGAAGGCACAGCATCTAATACCTGAGTAGGATTCATAGCCACGTAATAGCCGTCACTTTTAGTGGTGATATACAGTTCCGCTGCAGCCCACGCGAAATCGTCAGTTAGCATGAGATCACCATATTCACCCGTTTTTATATCGTCAGGCTGCTTATAAGTGGCAGTAGGATTGGCTTTGGCCCAAGCCCAAGCGTTTTGTGCCGCAACAAGCATTTTAGCCGATAAACCAGGGTAGCTAGATTCATAGCCGGCATAAATGCGGCTAGCAGTAGCCATTACTGCCGCGAAATCGAGTGCTGCAGCAGTGGTTTTTTGCACGACATAACGCTGGGTAACGGCTTGATCTGGCATGACCATACCACTGAATTTTTTGTCTGTTAATTTATGGTAAACGCCGCCATCGTTAGGATCTTGCATGGTGAGCATCCATTCAATATTCCACATCACTTCATTAAGCAGATCTGGAACTGCATCACCGCTTTCAGGAATGTTGAGATTCTGCGACTTGTAATAATCAGGAAAGTGCTCAAAGGCGGCCAACAACGTATACGTCGAAATACCTGAATTGACGATATATTTATTGTAGTCGCCAGCATCGTACCAACCCTTCGGCGAGGAAATAACAGTGCCTTCAGGTCGCAAATTTGTTGCTGCCGACGCATGTATCTGTACTTTATTGTCAGGGTGACCCGCAGCGCGGGCATAAATGCCAGCGAATTGTGGCGTTAACTCAATGCTTGCGCGGTTGTAGTAAAAAGCTTTTATAACGGCAGCATTTAACGAATTATATTGATCGGCTGCAATAGTAAATGGGAAGGAATCGTTTAACCCTGAAACACGAATTTGGTAATTACCGGCAACGTTTAGCTTTGAAAAATCCGCTAATTTAACCTTCTCTTCAGCGGGTGCCCAAAGTGCAGCATCACTTAATGCAGCGGTTAAAACCACTTTCTTTGTTGCTACATCAATTACGGAAAAATTGGTCGCATTTGTAGCGGGAATAACCGCTAGTTTTTTTGCGTTAGGTAAAAATCCTAACTGGTTAAGCTTGATACCACTCGCTGTAGTCGCGGCGCTAGCTTTAACCATAGCGCTAGGTTTATCGGTATTAGCCCCTAAAGACTGAGTTGATTTATTACTACAAGCACTAACTAATAAAACAATGCTTGAAACAAATGCGAAAGCAAAAGATCGAGAAAAAGAGGGCTGCAATTGCGCTGGCTGCATGATTTAGATTCTACTGGTTAAGGGTTAGATCACGGTAAAGTTATAAGTATGTAAATGTATTAGTGCATGATTTTTAAAAAGAATTGAAAAAATACATGGCTAAACAGTGGGGCCTAAAATGCCCTTTTTGCTGGATTTACGCAAACTATTAGCACTTTTTTACAAAAAAATAATTACAAATTAAGAATTTTCTTTACAAAGGGGATCGTTAATTTTCGTTGCTCTGCTAATGACGCATGATCAAGACGATTAAGCTGCCAAAATAATTCATTCATATCGCGAGGTAAGCGCTGAATAATAAAGTTTGCCACCTCATCGCTCAATTCAAGGCCGCGTGTTCGCGCACGCAACTGCAATGCTTCTTGTTTTTCTTGATCGTTAAGAGAATGGACATGAAAAGTAATACCCCACTGCAAACGCGATGCAAGGTCGGGCAAACTCACCATTAATTCTCGAGGACCAAAAACAGCAGCCACTAAAAGCAACTTACCAGCATCCCGCATCCGATTGTAAAGACCAAATAATGCCAACTCCCAATCGGCTCGACCTATTATTAAATCCAATCCGTCCAAACACACAAAATCCAGCGCTTCCAAATTGGCAAAAAGTTCATCTGGAGCATAACCAATTAAATCGCGCAGTGGAAAATATTGAAAACTTTTGCCCAGTGTTTGAGCTTGGTGGCAAGCCGCCTGCAGCAGGTGAGTGAGACCACAACCACCCGCGCCCCATAAATAAATAAAAGGCTCATTAGCAAGTTCAATTTGGCTGCGTACCGCGCTGCGTACTTGCGCATTTGGCGTGGATTCTGGCGCATAAAAATTATCAAAAGTGGCGTCGTCGTTCAGACTTACGCCCAGTGAAAGTTGTTGCGGTTTCATGATGGATACAGCCAACGAAAATTCAATTGTGACGGTTGGGCTGGCAGCGCTTCAGCATTCATATTTGTGCCCTCAAGTGCTTGCCATTTAGAACTCGCCTCAAGTGTACTTTTTAATAAAGCAACATCACCGTCCACAACTACGTTAAATATCAAAACATCTTTGTTAATACTTAATAACTCACTTTGCTTAATCAGCGATACTGTTTTTAAATAGGCATGTGCTTGTTTGAAAGCGGTAAAATCCTGCACATTAGTTATTTGAATGAGCACTTTTTGCTGAGATGATTTCTGCAATAGTTGCGCTTCCGAGAGCAATTTTTCAATCGCTTGCGGCGAATAATTTAGTATGAGCTTAATGCGATTAGGTTTAGCACTGTTGGTAGCATTATTAACACCACTGGTATCGCGTTCAGAAGCATAACTGTACTGCAATAAAAAATTAGGCGCCTCACTTATGGCCTGACGTATCAGCGGATGTTGCAGTGCCGTAACATTACCCGTAACGCGCACAATAACATCACCAATCGTTGCCTTCGCAGCACTAACTCGCTCCGCTTCAGACTGATTTGCTACTATAGATTCCGTGCGGTAAACATCAAGTTGCTGCTCAGCAGCTGCACTCAATACCCACATATTCGATAGCAACAGTACTATTAATCGAACCACAGTTAACCCCTATTTTCACACCAATTTCAGGTCAATTCTAACAAGAAAAGCATTATAGCAGGCCGAATAAAAAGATAAGATCAAAGAAGATGAATTTATCGCGTAAGTTTTTGTACAATGCGCATCTATTTATTCACTATAGCGAATTAGTTATCACCAATAGCTACCTACCTATCATCAATAAGAAGAAACTTCATGAATAACGCTGCCGCTGCCTCGAGTGATTCTACTCAAAAAATCCTGAACATAACCGTCATTGTCGCCGCGCTCGGCTACTTTGTGGATGTATATGATCTTATTTTATTTTTAATTGTCGGCAAAACCAGCCTCATCGAGCTTTATCCCGAATGGGCCGGGAAACCAATCTTATTAGAAAAATTTCAATATTTGCTCGATGTGCAAATGATCGGCATGCTGGTTGGAGGTGTTGCCTGGGGCATTATTGGTGATAAAAAAGGCCGATTGGCAGTACTTTTTGGCAGCATCATTTGTTATTCACTCGCCAATTTAGCCAATGCTTTTGTTACCGATATGACAACTTATGCAGTACTGCGTTTTGTCGCAGGCTTTGGCTTGGCTGGAGAATTGGGCGCAGGCGTATGCCTGGTAGCTGAGTTGATGCACAAAAATAAACGCGGCCTGGGCACAATGATTGTCGCCTCTGTCGGCGTACTTGGCGCAGTAGCGGCAGCGCTGGTGTCACAATTTATTAGCTGGCAAGCTTCTTACATTATCGGCGGCGTACTTGGGTTGGCTTTACTGTTTCTTCGCATTGGAATATTTGAAAGCGGGATGTTTCAAAAAGCTCACAACGACCATATTCGCCAAGGCAATTTCTTCATGATGTTCGCTACACGCGAGCGTTTTAGTCGGTTTCTAAAATCCATTTTGCTCGGTTTACCCACTTGGTTTGTCATCGGGCTATTAGTGGCACGGGCACCAGAACTCGCGAAAACACTTAATGTTCAGGGCGATATTGCACAATCTATGTGCATCCTGATCGCTTACGCGGGCTTAGTTTTCGGAGATCTTGCATCAGGTACTGCAAGTCAATTAATGCGCAGCCGTAAAAAAGCATTCGCACTCTTTTATGCACTGTGTACTGTAATGATTTTTACCTATCTCAATTTACACAATGTAAGCAGCACTGTTTTTTACACTGCAATATTTATGCTGGGTTTCTCCGTAGGTTTTTGGGCACTGTTTGTTACCAATGCGTCAGAACAGTTTGGCACAAACTTGCGCGCTACATCTGCCATCAGTATTCCTAACTTTGCCCGTGGCGCACTGGTGCCAATTGCATGGGTTTACAAAGAAACCATGCTTACTAATGGCGGTAATATGATTGCGAGCTTTTTCTGGGTAGGTAGCGGCATTATGATTATTACTTTTATAACGCTTTATTTTGTAGAAGAGACTTTCGCCCGTGACTTGGATTTTTACGAACACGAAAAATAATGAATATAGTCCGCAAATAATGAAGAAATAATGGAGAGCAAAATGCTAAAAAATAAGAGTTCATTCACTGTTTATGCAGGACAAATTTGCCAATAAGGGCATTTACTTATACCATTAGACTTCAAATTTCCCGCAGGTACCTTTAGTTTAACTAGCTGATGCCTGAGTTGTTAACCAGTTGATGCCTGTTTTGTTGTAGCGCTGCGGTTCACTCCCTGCCCTTAATTAACGCTGAGCCAGTCATTGATTGGCTTTTTGTGATACTGTTTTTTACAAATAGTTGTTTTTTAAAATTAGATTTTTTGACAAATAATTGCTTTTTTCACACTGTTTTTCACCAATACATTTTCGGTAAGTTTAGATTTTTTGGAGAGCACGATGACGACCTTGATGAACACATATGGCACCAGAACCTTAACCCTGACCAAGGGCGAAGGTAGCCGAGTGTGGGACACACAGGGTAAGTCTTATCTGGATGCCATTAGCGGAATCGCCGTCTGCGGCCTTGGCTATTCACATCCTGCCGTTACCAAAGCTTTATGTGAGCAGGCCGCAACCTTGCTGCATACTTCCAACTATTACAACATCCCCAAGCAACAACGTCTTGCCGATTTGCTTATTGAGCAATCAGGCATGCAAAAAGTATTTTTCTCAAATTCTGGCGCCGAAGCTAATGAAGCGGCAATAAAAATTGCGCGCAAATATGGTAATGACAAAGGTGTAAAAAATCCTTCAATTATTGTTATGGCCAATAGCTTCCACGGCAGAACACTTGCGACATTAAGTGCTACCGGTAATACAAAAGTGCAAATCGGTTTCGAGCCATTGGTAGAAGGTTTTATTCGCGTGCCTTATAACGACGTTGCTGCGGTAAAAGCTGCGGCAAAAGAGCATAGCAATATAGTGGCGATTCTCGTCGAACCTGTGCAAGGTGAAGGCGGTGTGCGTGTACCGGCACCCGAATACCTCAACCAACTACGCGCCATTTGTGATGCCAACGAATGGCTGTTAATGCTCGATGAAATTCAAACCGGTAACGGACGTACCGGGACTTATTTTGCTTATCAACACAACAATTTATTACCCGATGTAGTAACCACCGCGAAAGGTTTAGGCAATGGCGTACCGATTGGTGCGTGTCTCGCGCAGGGCAAAGCAGCGGATGTATTGCAACCTGGCAATCACGGTTCTACATTTGGTGGCAACCCATTAGCATGTAGCGCGGGTGTGGCAGTTATTGAAACTTTAATCGCCGATAAACTTATCCCACAGGTAAAAATATTGGGCGATAAATTATTAGCCGCATTTAAAACCGCATTTGCTGACAACAGTAAAGTTGTGGATGTGCGCGGCAAAGGTTTAATGATTGGTATAGAACTAAACGCGCCCTGCTCCGAGTTAATGGAAAAAGGCCGCGCCAAAGGTATTTTAATTAATGTCACATCCGTGAACACTATACGTTTATTGCCAACGTTTATTCTCACAGATGCAGAAGCCAATGAACTCATCAGTAAAGTGGTCGAGTTAGTAACTGAATTTTAAAACTACTAGTGAGAGGCAGCATGTAAAGAATACTGTTTGATTCAAAACCTTATGAGGCATGGACGACCTACAAGGGTGTAGGAAGTTTCCCGAAGCGAC
>JANPKH010000346.1:0-22185 GCA_031425935.1 Gammaproteobacteria bacterium
AGTGAAATAACCCTGCCGTAAATGCAATGCTGGAGTCAAGTTTTTGTTCTTTTGCTAGATGTTTTACAAGACATGCCACGCGTAAAGAGTATTTCCACAGATTGTTGTAATCAATCGCGCTGCGCTCAGGGCCGTTACGAAATTTTGTCAGCAAAATTAAGGTGTATACGAGGCCGCGTAGTGTTTCTAAACCGAGCATTGTGCATGCTATGTTCAGGTCTGTGACTCGCCTTTGTGACCCATAAAATGAAGAGTTTGCAATTTGCAATACGCGACCTGTTAGTACTGGGTCTTGTAAAATTGCACTGCTTATTTTTTTATAATCGCTATTTTGTTCGTTGAGTAACATCAATGTGTTTTGTAATGCTGCATTGAGGGGTGGCATTTTTTTAAGATGATCAATGAGAGTTTTTTCTACCATTGGCATTGAATTAAATCCCGTATTTATTGCTGTGGAATTATTGAAACACAAATGTAATTGGTCATCGCATTGTTGATGGGTGTCACCCTGGCTACTCTGTTTATCTCGGGCCACTCAATTTCTTGTTCTGTTGTTTGGTTGTCCGTGAACATGGCATTACAAATACATTCTGGAAATATTGCATCCGACTGATTGCCAATAATGTCGTCTCGCTTTGTTAATAGTTTGGCGTGTTGATTTGCCATCACAATCAAGCCATCAGTGGAGATTCCAAATACAGCCATGGGTATTTTGTCGAGTAATTGTTGCGCAAGTATCAGCGTCCTGTAATTGAATTCATTTTTAATTTTTTCTTCTTTTAAGTTTTCCTCGAGTATGCCATTAAGTTTTTTTACTTCGTCGCTCAGAATAATGTTATTTATTTTCAATTCCTGGTGCGCAAAAGCTTCTCGAATATGATTAAGGAGCTTCTCATCATCCCACGGCTTTAAGAGGAATTTATACACCGCACCATCGTTAATGGCAGAGGTGATGCTGTCCAGTTCGGTATAACCACTCATAATAATGCGTATGGTGTTAGGATATGTTTTCTTAACTATTTTGAAAAATTCTGAACCAACCATTCCCGGCATGCGCTGGTCAGACAAAATGACAGAAATTTTCTCAGTATTAAGTATGTCTAACCCTTCCTGTGCAGAATGTGCGAGTAATACCTCATATGGCTCGCGGCGAAAAAGCCGGCGTAACGAATGTAATATATTTTCTTCGTCGTCAACAATAAGTAACTTTTTTTCCATCATTTACATCCATTATGTAAGTGAGATTTATCATATACTTTCAATTCTGTGGTTTTTCCTGCATTGGCATCAAGCCATAAGACTTTAATAACTCACTCTCTTCACCTTTGAGTAGTTTTAAAATCTCCAGTCTACCTTTGTCGCGGGTAACGCCTTTTTGTTCTAGTTGTATCAGTAATTTTTCAAAAACTGCACGTCTTTTATTCCCATTTTCGCTATTGTCTCTGCGATCAGAAAAAAAATTCATTAGCGTAGAGCCGCAGGAACAGTTGCGATACAGTTCTATAATGGGCTGATCGTTGTCGTCTAAAGATCCCTTTAGTCCACTTTTTCCGCCATAAACTGTTTTTGTTTTGGTAAGGAAATCTGCAGAATTTTGATAGGTTGTGCCACAGGTGGAGCATGTTTTTGGAAAAGTGGTTTCGGCAATGTCTTTTAAGTTTGCATAAAAATCGCTTAGGTCATCGACCATAGCGTGTCCTCATGTCTATTGGGCTTTACAGGGAGTAATGTCATCTACTGACGTTAGCATATGAATGCTCCAGCGCTATATTTTGTATATTTTTTTTTGGCAGTATCATTTCATTTGTAATGAGAAAAAATCTTAAGCCCTATAGCATCGAACCAGTATTTATGGCCATTTCTCTCATAAAATACTAACTTCTTATAAAAAAGCTGTTTACAATGACTCGCTGTGATGGATTAACTATTAGGTACTTACTTATGAAAAATAATAGAAAAACGTTTCTCGTATCCTTAATGATGGTGTCGCTGGGGTTTGTTCTGCAGGGCTGCGGTAGTGATAAGAAGGAAACTGCGCCACCACCTGCTGCCGCTAATGCTTTCGTACCAGGCACCTATCCACGTTTTGATCCAGTTATTGCCGACTTACCATTTAATACCGATCTTATTTTTGCCAAGGCTGCTGCTACCGATGGTACTGCTGATGTTGGTGTGGCCACCGATGCGGTGCGCTCAGCGTTAAACGTTATGGATGGCTTTTCCACCTCTGCTTATTTTGATGTGATGATTCAAGGCAGTGTTAACCCCGCGACTGTATTGCCTATGCAGACGGTGTTTTTAGTTGAAGTAAATACCAATGGTAAAGATGCGCTGAACCCTGCAAATATTATTGGATTAGTTGCGCCTACTGGTCCTGCGACATTTGATACACAAGTTGTCTCTCTGGATGGCGGCACTAATAATGTGGTGCGTATTCGCCCTACGTCACCGCTTAAATCCAAAACCAAGTATTTGGTATTTTTGACTAATGGTATTAAAGATACGGCGGGCGCAGCGCTTACTCGTTCGTGGACTTATAACGCGTTGCACGACGCAAGTTATGCGACTCTGGATTCTTTGTTACCTGTCCGCAATGCAATATTGGGCTGGGAACAATTGGCAGGTGGTTTTTTGGCCGCCGCAACCAGTACGACTGCAGCCGCCGCGATTGATAAGTTGGTGTTAACTTACACCTTTACAACAACTGACCCGCAAACTCCATTAATTGCAATGGCGTCACCTAGGGCCGTTGTCGCTGGTTTGCAAATAGCCGCAGGTGTGGCTGCACCAACTGCAGTTACTAACGCAGTTCAGCTAGATGCAGCTGGTTTATTATCAACGCCTAAACAACGTCCGTTAAATATTTCGCCTGCTACGGGTATTGATTTTACGATGCTCTCCGCAGGTGCTCTGGTTGGTAACGTTGGAAAGCTTTACACCGGTTATATTAAGTTACCTTATTATCAAACCGCACCTGGAAGCTTGCCTTTTGGCGCTTACCTGACGAAGAACTGGACACCCAATATCGCCTTGGCTACTGCTTTGGGTAAAACTGTTCCTGCGGATGTGAGTGGTGCATTTAACGTTACCTATCGTTATCCGTTTGCCGCTAAAACTTCCGATGAAACCATCCCGTTACAAGTTACTTTGCCAGAAAAGAATTTAGTGCCTGGGTTCGTGAGCGCCCCATCGGCAACTTGCGAGCAAATCTTTGGTACTTCAGGTTACCCCGTTGCTATTTATGTACATGGTATTACGAGTGACCGCACGTCGGTATTAGCTCTTGCGCACACGCTGGCAAGTAAATGTGTCGCTACGGTTGCGATTGATTTGCCATTGCATGGTGTAGCAGCGAACAGCGCATTCGTGAATGCTTTGAATGTTGAAAAAAGCCAAATAATTCCGTTTAGCACACTGTATGGAGATAACGCGCCGCATGAGCGTCACTTCAATGTGGCTGGGCCTGGCGGAGCCCCCGCTCCGATGAACTTTGCAGCGCCCACGGCTAGCGATGGTTCAGGGGCACAATTTACTAACCTTGGTTATCTTGCTAATACACGCGATAACAATCGTGAAGGCGTTATTGACTTATTAAACCTGAATGCCAGCTTAAAAGGCATTAATGAAGATTTTCTTCTGGGCTTAGATGTTAGCCTGGACCTCAATAAAGTGTATGTTGTTGGCGTATCTCTCGGCGGTATTATTGGCAGTACGTTTACCTCGGTAAATCAGTCTGCAATTGCCAATGATGCCTTAGTGGGATTACCGTCAAATCTTAACCCCATTCGCGGTATCATCCTTACGTCGGCAGGCTCGCAAGTTGCCCAGATTATTATTAATTCTCCAACATTTGGCCCCATTATCAATGCTGGTTTGTCAGCGAGTGGGGTCAAGGTGGGTACCAGTAGTTATGAGAAGTTTGTTTATGCTGCGCAAAGCACATTGGATTCAGCGGATATAGTCAGTTTTGCGCAAACACTCGCTTCCCAGGGCGTGCCTGTGCTGGTACAGCAAATTAAAAATGATCAAGTAATTTCTAACACGGTGAGCAGTGCGCCTTTAGCGGGTACAGAGGCGCTTGCGCGTCTGTTGGGTGCTACTACACTTGGCCTCGGTGAAACTCAATTAGGATTGGGTTACGTAAAAATGAACGCGGGCGGCCATACCTCACTGCTGCGCCCTGAAGGCAATGCTCCGCAAGTAACTGCTGAGTTACAAACACAAGTGGTTACTTTTATTCTAGGTGCTGGCAAAGTGGCAGTTGGTGCAGCGGCCCCAGCGAATGTTGAAACCCCTTAATTTTCAATAGATATTATTGTTTGAAAAAACCCCTGGCTTTTGCCGGGGGTTTTCTTTTTAGGCGGTGCTAATTTTATTCGTGAGCTTGTGTATTATGTGCCATAACTTTTCCTGGTAAGGTTTTGAATCAAACAGGGTACTACGAGCTTATTAGTATTTTTTGATTTCTTATTAGCGTAGTAACCTGCATGCTAAGCCATTCACTTTTTTGAGATGTAACTATGACGCCCCGTAATTATTTGTATCTGTTACGCAAATACGATGAGTACCAACCACAAATTGATCGTCTACTAGCCTCTATCGTTACGGCGCTTATGCCGCGCAAGTTAGAGACCGACCCCGAGCAACTCAAAAAAACCGTGAACCGTTTGCATCAATCTTACCCCTTTGTGGAATTGCTTTATTGTCTCGATGAGCATGGCTTACAAACCACTATTTCTGCGTCGGCACCTGGTACAGATGATTCCAAACGCACTGAGCCCGGCTTGTGTTCTGATCGTAGTAATCGTGCTTATTACACCAGTGCCGTTAACAATGAAAAAGTGTCTACCGTCACTGCACCTTACCTTTCCAATGCTACACATCAACTGGCTATTTCAGCGGTTCAGCGTTACACCACGATGGAAAATAAAACTGGTTTTCTGGTAATTAATTTTAATTTGGAAAAACTTGTTACCTTTTTGAATGGCGACGGATTTCGCCGTCGAGTACACCCAATATTTCAGATTGTGTACGCCATTATTGGTGTTATGTTAGTGCTAGTTGCAGGTTTATTATTGTATGAAGCTGGTGTCGCTATGTTTCAAGTTGTGAATGAACATATCAATGCTCCCATACAGATATTTGGCACAGTCATTCTCATTACCTTGGGCCTTGCCATCTTTGATTTGGGTAAAACAATTCTTGAAGAAGAAGTCTTGTTGCATAAAGATATTCATCACGATGGCTCAACCCGCCGTACCATTAGTCGGTTTATGTCTGCTATTGTGATCGCTGTTTCAATTGAATCTTTATTGCTAATGTTTAAATCCTTACTCGGTGGGCCAGATCATTTAGTGTCAGGTGTGCTTATGTTATTTGCGGCAGTTGCAATGTTGGTAGGTTTGGGCATTTATTTAAAACTCACAGATGAAAAATAAATTTTATTCGGTTTTTTTAAAATGATGTTATTAAACCCTTATTGTTTAAGAAAATCTGCTGAGATCTAAAAGAGAATATTGTGAACACAAAAAATAAAAGTGCTTTTGTTTGTAATGAGTGCGGTGCAGACTCAAAAAAATGGCAAGGTCAGTGTGCCGAATGTGGTGCTTGGAATAGTATGCAAGAAGTTCGGCTTGGCCCTACACCGGCAAATCGTGCCGCGAAATTTGAAGGTTATAGCGGTAGTGCGAGTGGTAATAATGTTCAAACACTGGCAGAAATTTCGTTGCACGATGTGCCGCGATTTACCAGTGGTGCGGGTGAGTTTGATCGTGTGTTAGGCGGCGGTTTTGTCCCTGGTTCGGTGGTGTTAATTGGTGGTAATCCAGGTGCTGGTAAAAGTACGTTGTTATTACAAACATTGTGTTTTTTAGCGGGAAATATGCCAGCACTTTATGTCACTGGTGAGGAATCTTTGCAGCAGGTTGCCATGCGTGCACAGCGGTTAGGATTGCCCACTGAAAAATTACAAATGTTGAGTGAAACTAGCGTAGAAGCGATTTGCGCAATTGCACAAAAAATTGCCCCTAAGGTGATGGTGGTAGATTCTATTCAAGTTGTACACATGGAAGATATTTCTTCAGCACCCGGGTCTGTATCGCAAGTGCGTGAAAGCGCAGCTTACTTAACGCGCTTCGCTAAACAAACAGGCACAGTGGTGATTTTAGTAGGGCATGTTACGAAAGATGGATCGCTCGCGGGCCCCAAAGTATTAGAGCATATGATTGACTGTTCAATATTATTAGAAGGCGATAATGATTCACGCTTTCGCACCTTGCGCGGTAGTAAAAATCGTTTTGGTGCGGTGAATGAGCTTGGCGTTTTTGCAATGACTGAGCAAGGTATGCGCGAGGTAAATAATCCATCAGCCATTTTTTTACAGCGCGCTGAAGACCCTGCCTCGGGCTCTGTAGTTATGGTGATGTGGGAAGGTACACGCCCACTGTTAATAGAAATTCAGGCGTTAGTGGATGACAGCCATTTAGGTAATCCGCGTCGCGTCGCTGTGGGAACTGATCAAAACCGGTTAGCAATGTTGCTTGCTGTTTTGCATCGTCATGGTGGCATCATGATGGGTGATCAAGATGTCTTTGTGAATGTTGTAGGCGGTGTGCGTGTGATGGAAACCAGCGCTGATTTAGCGGTATTGTTAGCCATTGTTTCCAGCTTTCGCGACCGTATATTGCCGCAAGATTTAATGGTATTTGGCGAGGTTGGCTTATCGGGGGAAATTCGCCCCGTGCCAAGCGGACAGGAGCGTTTACGTGAAGCGGCTAAACACGGTTTCAAAAAAGCAATTGTTCCTTACGCCAATGCACCTCGTGAAAAAAATCTAGGAATTGAAGTCATTGCTGTAAAAACTTTGCAAGAAGCTTTGGATGCGTTGTAAGCGTTAGCGCTACATTAGTTATAGCTACATTAAATCTTGCTTTATTTTTCAGGATCTTCCAGTTCAAGCATCATACGTTGTTTATTATTTATTTCTTCCGTTGCCATGCTAAAGCCGGGCACACTGTTTAATAATGCATTCAAACTCCCATCTGCTTGCGCTAAATTTAAGCCCCGTAGAATGCGGTCAGCCAAAACTGTGTTTTCTTTGTGAACAAAATAGTAAAAAGGCTGGCGGTAATGAAGTAATAGTGTTTGTTCTGCCATTATTGGTAATTCGGGGTATCGGTTTAATTCGCTCCAAATTTCTTGAGAGCTGCGCACCATATAGTCAAAGCGTTTTGCCACGAGCATTTTAAACATTGACTCGTATTCCCATGAGGTTACAAAAGGCATTTCATTAAAAGCTAATACTTGAGTGTCTTGCCAATGCGTACCTGTGCCTGCTTTAAAATTCCGCAAATCAGCTAATGTTTTTATTTTGGAAAATTTTTGTTGATCTTCCTTGCGAATAAGTAAAATTTTGTATTCACTTATGCCTTGATATAAATTAAATTTTACGGCGAGTAATTGTAGTTCACGCTGGTGGTTGGACGCGCTCCAGATAACATCTAACCCTAACTTATTCATTACGATAGCTCTTGAGCGGTTGCGCCCAGTAATGAAAGGGTAAAATTTTATTTCAACTTTTCCGTCGGTAGCTTCGGTTTTTTGAAATGCTAACTTCAGCAATTCTTCCGGATAATAGTTGTGGGCGGTATTGTCATGAGATATTGCATGAGGAAGAAATATGTATTGAGTATTGGCATTAGAGGGGCTAGCAATTAATAAAGATGTGAAAATAAGTACCAGGTACCGACAATAAGAGTTAGCAGTAAACATAGAGTATGCGCCGCAGGTGCTGTGGAATTATTCAAAATTGTTAAGCAAGTAAGCCAGTAATTCAGCGTCAAGATCCGTTGCGGGTTGGTAGAAAATTCCTAAAATGTGTTGTTGGCGGTGGGCAATGATGCCATTTAAATGTAAATAAACGGTTATCCCTTCTGGGTTCTTATCAGCAGGCAATTCAATAGTAAATCGTACTGTATCGCCAGCACAGAAATTGTTCTCGTCGAGTAAGGCAATGCGTGCGCCTTGAGCAGAAATATCTAATACATGCGCGGCACATTTTTCTTCAGAATTACCCAGCTCAGCAAAAGCACGTAATGGGTACCGAGTATACTCTCTGCGATTGTCATTATCAGCCATGGTTGATTCCTTTTAAGGTATTCGTAGATATTGAGTTATTCATTGAGCTTATTTTTTATCGACACTGTTTTATCAATACTGTTTCATAAATAAAAGTTTGGTTCTGTTGGTTCGCTACTCATTAATTCGCTGTAAGAAATATTTTTAGATAACTTGTTTTCACTTAATAGCTCTATTCACTTAAAAGCTTTACTCACTTAAAAGCTCCGAAAGCTCTCGTTCCGCTGCTTGCGCATCGCCGAGATTTAACTCTATGAGCCGACGCAAATGGCCCACGCTATTCATGTCAATTGTGTGACAAGCAAGGCGCAGTTGTTCAAGGGTTTGTTGAATGAGCTGCGTGGACATAGCAATATAACTTTGATCGGATAAAATAATTTTCACTAGCAACGGAGTATCCACTTCTACTTGATAATGCCCCATTTTGGCGAGTGATACCCCCTTAAGAGAAATATCAAGTAATTGCGCGTGCCAATGATTATCGCCCTGGACAATTTCTACTCGGGCATCAAAATCAATGCGACTAAAACGTCGGCGTTCAGTACTCATGAGCTTTCTTCAGTGTAGGGTAGTCAGTAAGGTGTTCATTTGAGTGTAGCTCAGTTGAGTTAAATGGCCATTTACTAAACCTTAATTTGCCTCCTTATGAGCACAAATCTATAATCATCCATTTTTTCTATTGGACCTGGCAGATGACAGATTTTCGCGTTGGTATTGATCTCGGCGGTACCAAGACTGAAGTGATTTTATTAAATGGCGATAGTCGGGAGTTATTCCGCACTCGCATCCCTACGGTGCGAGACAATTATGCAGCTACTTTGCGTGACATTGCAGATTTAGTCGCCCAAGCAGAGGTAGCCGCAGGGCAGAGTAATTTACCCGTTGGCCTAGGTATTCCCGGCACTGTTTCGCGTAAAACCGGGTTTGTGAAAAATGCTAACTCTACCTGGCTCAATGGCCAACCTTTTCAAAAAGATCTCTCGGTAAAGTTGGGGCGCGCGGTAAAGGTTACCAACGATGCCAATTGCCTTGCGGTTTCTGAAGCAACGGATGGTGCAGGTCAGGGATATGATCTAGTTTTTGCCGGCATCATTGGTACTGGTTGTGGTGCAGGCGTTGCGTATCAGGGCAAGCCACTGGTGGGCCCAAATGGAATCGCGGGGGAGTGGGGCCATAATCCGCTGCCTTGGACGAGCGATATCGAATTAGCGGCGCGGGCCTGTTACTGCGGTAAAGTAGGTTGTCAGGAAACATTTTTATCGGGCACAGGGCTATGCCGCTCATATGAATTAATGACAGGTACTAAGCTGAAAGGTAACGAAATTGCAGAAAGTGCTAGGCAGGGCGAGGTTTTCGCGCGCAAAGTTATGGATATTTATTTTGATCAGTTAGCCCGCGGATTGGCAGCCATTATTAATATTATGGACCCCGATATTATTGTGCTCGGCGGTGGCGCCTCAAATATCGCCGAAATTTATACGGCGGTACCTAAACTGTTAGGCAACTACGTGTTTGGTCGCGAATGTGATACGCCCATTGTGCCTGCCATACATGGTGATTCAAGTGGTGTGCGCGGTGCTGCTTGGTTGAACCCGTTGTAGATTTTTTAACATCATCCTGCATCTTCTTTCTCCCTTTTCTGAGCCTTGGTAAGTTTAGGTTGGTCGAAGATTTTTTCGAGTATTACACATGCGTAGTTTTGTATCGCTTTTTACAATAGCTGCGTTGCTGTTCATATCTGCCGCGCAGGCCAATGAACTTCCGTTGCAAGTATCACCACAACCGTCCCCACAACAGCTACCGCAACAGCTATCGTTGTCGTCACAGAAAATAGTATCGATTAATTTATGTTTGGATGGTTTGTTATTAAAGTTGGTTGAGCGTTCGCGTATAGATTCAATTTACTATTTATCGGCCAATCCCCATTTCTCTCCATTCGCTGAACAAACTAAAGGCATTTTTTTGAACCGTGGTTTAGCAGAAGATATAGTGCCGCGTAATCCCGATTTGATTCTTGCCGGAGAATTTAGCGCGGCGGAGCTGGTTACTTTATTAAAACAACTTAAGTTTCGCGTGGAAGTATTGGCCCTGCCGCGCAGCATTGCTGATATTACGGCTCACATTCGTTACTTTGGAAAATTGGTTGGCAATGAAAGCGGGGCGGAAGCCATGGCCCGCAATATTGAACACCAGCTACTGCTTTTGGCTGCTGAGCAACGCAATCAAGCGCGGAAAATTAATGCTTTTTGGTATTCGTCAAATGGCGTTGTAGTCGGTGCCGAAACGTTGGAAAATGAATTAATGCAGCACGCGGGTATTTATAATTTGGCGCTGGATAAAAATATCATTGGCTTTAAACAAATTGATCTTGAAGAATTAATTCTTGCCCGACCGCAGGTGATTATTGTGGAATCGTCAGATATAGAGGCGTTCTCACTTGCGCGTGAATATATAAAGCATCCCGTGTTACAAAAAAATAATACTCGTATTATTGCGCTGCCATCTTCTTTGTCGGTTTGTAGTGCGCCAGTGCTGGCGGATGTGATTAAAGAGTTACGAGCACAGGTTAAAGAATTTTAGGGCATATATAATTTGTCATTCTGCTGTGCGGGGATGATATGAAGATAATATGTGATACAAATTAATTTATTACACTGATTTATTGCATGGCAATATAATTTACAGGGCATAGTGTGCAAAAAAACATATTTTTATATTTAGTCATTTCGCTAGTATTTGCGGTCGTTATTGCCTTTTTTACATCGCTTGGAATTGGCAATCATTCTATTTCGATCATGCAGGCCATCGAAGATTTATACCAAGGGACTGAATCGCTGCATCAAACCGTCGTGTGGGACATTCGTCTGCCGCGCGTAGTGCTTGCATTGTTGGTGGGGGGCTCGCTGGGTTTAGCGGGTGCGGCTATGCAAGGCTTGTTGCGCAACCCACTTGCAGAGCCAGGTATATTAGGTGTTTCCAGTGGCGCGGCCTTGGGCGCGGTGATTGTTTTGTATTTTGGTTTTGCTGCAAGTGCGTGGTATTGGTTGCCTGGCGCAGCGATTGCGGGTGCATTTATTGCGTTGCTATTGGTTTATTTATTGGCCGGGTCTGGCAGCAGTGTGTTGTCATTAATTCTTGCCGGCGTAGCCATTAACGCGATTACCGGTGCAATGATTGCAGTCGCATTAAATTTTGCTCCCAGTTTATTTGCTTTGCAGGAAATTGTATTTTGGTTAATGGGCTCATTGGCTAATCGTAACATTCATCATGTCTATATTGCTGCCCCGTTTATTTTTATCGGATGGTTTTTATTATTGAGTCGTTACCGTTTTTTAAATGCATTAAGTTTGGGGGAAGAGACAGCCGCATCTTTAGGCTTTCATCCCCAACGCGAGCGCAACATATTGTTTGTAGGTTTGGCCTTGTGCGTAGGTGCAAGTGTGGCAGTCAGCGGAAGTATCGGTTTTGTTGGCCTAGTGGTACCGCATTTACTGCGCCCGTTGGTAGGTTACAAGCCGGGGCGCTTGTTGTTGGTAAGCGCACTTGGAGGTGCGTTATTAGTGTTGTCGGCGGATATTTTTGTGCGGCAATTAGATGTTGCTCGCGAATTAAAATTAGGGGTGGTGACTTCATTGTTAGGTGGTCCATTTTTTCTGATGCTAATTTTAAAAACGCGCTCGCGCTGGATCTAAATGATGATGTCATTGGCGGTAAAAAATCAGTCCATTGAAAAAAATAGCCTAAGTGAAAATAATTTACTTACCGCTAAAGCGTTGCAATTAACACTCGACAAAAAAATAGTGATTGATAATGTCGATGTAGTTATTCAGAAAAATGAATTTGTGGGATTAATTGGCCCTAATGGTGCGGGTAAAAGCTCGTTGCTGCGTATGCTTGCCGGTTTAATCAAGCCACAAACTGGCGAAATAGAATTATGTATCAATGAATGTAGTTCGGCCATTGCAAACATTTTACCGCAACAACGTGCACGCTTTATGGCGTATCTGGCGCAACACGAAACGCCGGTATGGCCACTCAGCGTAAAAAACTTAGTGGCCCTCGGTCGCTCACCATGGAATGGCAATGCCCTGCAGGCCACCGCAGATGATGAAGCTGCTATAGAAAATGCGTTGCATATGACGGATGTGCATCTACTTGCGGATCGGCCCATCACTGCATTATCAGGTGGAGAATTACAGCGCGCGTTATTAGCGCGCGTGTTTGCAGGAAGCCCACAGTTAATTCTTGCCGATGAACCTATAGCCTCACTCGATCTTTACCATCAGCTGCATGTAATGGAATTGTTACAGTTACAAGCAAAAAATGGCGGCGCTGTTATCGCAGCCTTACATGATTTAAGTTTAGCCGCGCGTTTCTGTTCGCGTTTAATTTTGCTGCATGAAGGAAAAGTTGTTGCTGAAGGTGAGCCAATAAAAGTATTAACGCCGGAAAATATCTCTGCGGTATATGGCGTTAGTGTCCATGTTGACTGCCGCGAAGATGGAGTGCTTATTATTCCCAGGATGAGAATATTCTAACTATGAAATCATCAACATTTCGTATCCTTATTAATTTGTGGCCACCGTTCCTTTTTAATTCAATACGGGTGACTTATATCAGTGAAGACTTTCGTGAAATAGACGTAGCGCTAAAATTGCGATGGTTTAATCGTAATTACGTAGGAACGCACTTCGGCGGAAATTTATTTTCCATGACCGATCCTTGGTACATGTTAATGTTAATGCAAAATTTGGGACGAAATTATTTCGTGTGGGATAAGAAGGCAAGTATTGACTTTATTGCTCCTGGTCGTGGAGCCGTGACAGCGAAATTTCTATTAAGTGATACTGTGCTGAGTGAAGTTCGCGAAAAGACAGTTAGCGGCGAAAAATATTTACCAGAGTTTGCGGTCAATATTATGGATGCGGAAGGTAAATTGGTAGCTTGCATACACAAAACAGTTTATGTGAAACTTAAACCGAAAAAGTAGCGGGCGTAATCACATCTTCAGTAAACACCAGCCAGATGTATCTAAGAATCATCAACCTGGTTTAAGTCAAAACTGAACTAATTCTTTTAGAGATTGCCGCCTATTCTCTGAAAGAATGCATCCGAATAGTATAAATATTTAGAGAAAAATATGACCACACAATGGCACATTACTCCGGTTGACTATTCAATACAGGAAAAAATTCTTAATAATATTAATCAAAAAACCAAACCCCTGCGTGCATTAGGTCAACTGGAAGAATTAGCATTACAAATTGCCTTAATTCAGAAAACTGAAAAGCTTGCGATTACGCACCCGCTTATGCTGGTTTTTGCTGGGGATCATGGTATAGCTGAAGAAGGAGTGAGTATTGCACCGAGTGAAGTTACACAACAAATGGTGTTGAATTTTTTAGCCGGTGGTGCGGCGATTAATTGCTTTTGTCGCAGCAATGATCTGCCCTTAAAAGTTATTGATGCTGGGATTAAATTTGAAATCAAACCAGCGCCTTTTAATTTGATTGATCAACGTATTGCTGCAGGCACGCACAATTTTTCCGAACAGGCAGCTATGACGATTGCACAAGCCGAGCAAGCTTTAAAATTGGGTGCACAGTTAGCAGAGAGCGAAATTGCCAATGGCTCAAACCTGCTAGCTTTTGGTGAAATGGGCATCGCTAATTCTAGTTCTGCGGCCGCAATTCTCGCTGCACTAAGCGGTGCTCCGGTTGCCAAGTGTGTGGGTTTAGGGACGGGTATTAACCCGGAACAACTGGTGAGAAAAATCGCCTTGGTGACGCAAGCTGTCGCACGTATTAGCGATAAATCTCCGCTCAATATTATTGCAGAGGTCGGTGGTTTTGAAATTGCACAAATTTGTGGTGCTATGCTCGCTACAGCTCAGGCCGGTAAAATAATTGTGGTAGACGGTTTTATTGTCACTGCTGCGGCTTTACTTGCGGTGCAATTTAATTCGCGCGCGCGCGACTATATGATTTTTGCACATCAGTCGGAGGAGGCGGGCCACCAACTTATGTTGTCTATGCTTAAGGCAAAACCATTATTAAATTTAGGTTTGCGTTTAGGTGAGGGGACGGGTGCTGCATTGGTGCTGCCACTGATAAAATCTGCCGTCAGTTTTTATAATGATATGGCTACTTTTGAAAGTGCAGGTGTTAAAGTTTAAATGACTTCCATTAAGTACCAACTCAATTTATTTTTTCTGGCTTTAGGTTTTTTTAGTCGCATTCCTATGCCGGCATGGGTTTCTTATTCACCTGAAAATTTAAATCGTTCCAGCCGTTATTTTACATTAGTGGGCTGGCTCCTAGGTGGCTTGGTAGCAATTGCTTTTTACGTAGTGAATTTATTTTTTTCGATCAATATAAGTCTTTGGTTCGCTATGGCATTTAGCCTCGTGCTAACTGGCGCATTTCATGAAGATGGTTTGGCCGATACCGCAGATGGTTTTGGCGGCGGTTACACCATTGAAAAGAAACTCAGTATTATGAAAGATAGCCGTGTAGGCACCTACGGGGCTGTAGCTTTAATGATGGCGTTGATGGGAAAATATTTATTATTGTTAGAAAGCCGTCACCTTGTGGTTAGTCTGCTCATTGCTTATGCGCTTTCACGTACTCTCGCCGCGAGTTTAATTTTTGATATGAATTATGTAACTGATATTGATAGCAGTAAAAGTAAACCGCTTGCTAATAACCAATCGAAAGCAGATTTGTTAGTTTTACTGACGACAAGCTTGCCGCTATTTTTATTCCTGGTGTGGCAAAGCGCGTTGCTCTTGTGTTGTGTATTAATATTGGTTCGTTATACGTGTAAATTTTATTTTATAAAACAGATTGGCGGCTACACGGGAGATTGTTTAGGTGCTGCACAGCAAGTTGGTGAGTTTATTATTTATGCATCGCTATTATTGTTAAGTACCAGAGGAGAGTTTTAGTACGATGATTACGTTGGTATTAGGTGGTGCCCGCTCTGGAAAATCGAATTTTGCGCAGCAGTTGGCGAGTGAAAATCCGTCGCCTATTTTGTACATTGCTACTGCCACTGCATTGGATAATGAAATGGCAGAACGCATAGCTCATCATCAGAAAAATCGCCCCAGTGAATGGCGTGTGCGTGAATCCCCGCTAGATATAATTTCAGTAATTACAGAGGAAGGTAATAAGCAGCAAACTATTTTGGTGGATTGTTTAACGCTTTGGTTAAATAATCAATTATTCAATTTTCCTGAACAAAACTTTGATAAATTATTTGAACAGCTAGTGACAGTTTCGCGCAACTGCAGCGCCCGCATAATATTTGTTGCTAATGAGGTGGGCTTGGGTATTATCCCCATGGGAAATATTAGCCGGAAATTTGTTGATGAGGCTGGACGCCTCAATCAAAAAATTGCGCAAATTGCAAACCAGGTTTTTTTTATTGCGGCTGGTTTACCGCTGGTGCTCAAGAATGAAAAATAAAACATTTACTTTGTTGCGCCATGGAAAAGTAGAAGGTGAAGCGGCTCTTTACGGGCATACGGATATAGCACTCAGCGCACAGGGTCGTAGTCAACTGGAAAATGCCATTGAAAAAATTCACGCGGACTTAGTTATAGATAATATTACAACCTCACCTTTGCTTCGCTGTGCCATTATTGCCCAGCAATTCTCAGCAAAATATCAAACTCCTTTACAGCTAGACTCGCAACTAAAAGAAATGAACTTTGGTGCATGGGATGGAATTCCGTTTGCCGAGTTGGATAACGAATGGCAGCAGCTTGAGGCTTTTTGGAATTCACCTTTTTTAACGCATCCACCGGCAGGAGAAACCTTGGCGGCTTTTGCCGAGCGTGTCATAGGCGCATGGGAAAGTTTAACGAAAAAAAATTCTGGTCAACATACTCTTGTCGTCTGCCACGGCGGTGTCATTAGAATTATCCTCGCACATATTTTACAAATAGATTGGCGCAACGCGAGTTTGTTTAAACAATTACACATTGATTTTGCAAGCAGCACCAGAATTGAGATAGGGGATTATGAAGGAGCGTTTCCCGTAGTGAGGTGGATTGGTGTGGTTTCTGCTTGACTCATTTCCCGCAACCCCGTACCTTGCGCACCTGAGGTGTTTGGCGCTTTAATAGCTGTAAAATGACTTTGTTGTACAGCCAGGATAAACGTCAAATTAAATGGGAAGTAGGTGCGCTACAAAAGTTAGCAAAGCCTACACTGCCCCCGCAACGGTGAATGTAACTGTTTTTTTAAAGTTAATGCATGAGTCCGATACCAGCCTCAAAAACGTTTATTCACGATGTCGCGGAGGGCAACATCAGTGGAAATTCTGTGTTTTGTATGGCTTAATTGCCTGAAATTTTACGCATTTTTTTCACTTCCCCCTCCCTCATCCCATTTGGATTGAGGAATCATATGTCTACAAAAGTATTTGCTTTAACTGGCCTTGTCTCTAGCCTTATTTATGGCTTTAGCGCCGCACTTTTATCTCTGCCATTAACAAATTCTGTGTTTGCTGCCGATGAAAAAATCGACACTGTCTATGTCAGTGCGACTCGCAGTGAAGGCCCACAAATGCCCGTTGCTACGCAAATAACTGTAATAGATGCAGAGCAAATTCGCGTGAGCGGTGCTGCCACTATTGCCGAAGTTTTGCGAACGCAAGCAGGTATTCAAATTCAAGATACTGATGGTAGCGGCGGTCGGAATGTGACTGTATCTATGCACGGTTTTGGCGGCAATGCTGCGAACAATACCTTGGTATTAGTGGATGGACGCAAGTTGAATAATCCCAGCCTTGCCGGTCCCGCATTAAATACAGTGGCATTAAAAGATATTGAGCGAGTCGAAATAGTTCAGGGCAGTGCCGGTGTGCTTTATGGTGATCAAGCTATAGGCGGTGTGATAAATATCATCACGCGTAAAGCACAAGCTGGCGAAGTAATCGGTTCTGTCAGCGCTGACAAAGGTACTGATAATTTAGAAAATTATGCGGCTAGAATTAGTCAGGGTTTTGTTAATGGTTTGAGTTACAGTTTGAGTGCACAGAAGCGCAATGCAGATAATTATCGCCATAATAATCAATCAGCTGCGACCAACGTGTTGGGTAATATTGGTTTTAATTTTGTGGTAGGAAAAGTTTTTATTGAACAGCAGCGTATTAATGATGATTTGCGTTTGCCAGGTTATTTATTGGATGGCGAGGCCGCTATCGACCCACGCCACACCAACACGCCGAATGATTTTTCCAATCAAGACACCGATTTAAAACGTATTGGTGGCGAGGTTGATGTGCTTACTCATTGGAAGTTCTTGGGAGAGTATACGGATCGCGATGAGACAGGGAATTACTTATACGATGATTACTATGTCGATGATTTTTACTTTCCGTACGCTCAAGCTTATAGCATGCGCGTAAAAAGTATTACCCCGCGTCTGGTAGGTAATATTGTCACTGCGAATGGTAATTCTGTAATTACATTAGGTTACGACGAGGTAGATGCAGACTATGCAACTCAGGATGGCTACACTAATTTTAATCAAAAAGTCGATGGTTATTACGGGCAAATAATTTATCCATTAACACAAAAAACAACAGTGACTGGTGGCATGCGTCATTCGAATGTCGACGATAGAAACATAGCGCTTTCCAATAGCCACAGTAACAGCCTTAACTCAGGTGAACTGGGTCTCAACTATCAAATTGATCCCGCGTGGCGAGTTTTCGCGCGTTTAGCGGATGGTTTTCGTTTTGCCAATGCAAATGAAAATGGCTATAAGTTACCAACGATAGATTTTCTAAAAGTACAAACGAGTAAATCACAAGAAGCTGGCGTTGCTTGGTCAGAAAAAACGGCGAGTGTCAGATACAGTATTTATCATATGGTGCTCGATAACGAAATTATGTATGACCCAATGGCTGGTGCTTACGGCGCTAATATCAATTTGCCGACATCAGAGCGTCAGGGTTTTATGTTTGATGGCGATGTGCAGCTGAGTGAGCAAATTAGCTTGCGCGGAAACTATACTTACACGGATGCTACTTTAAGTTCAGGAAATTTTAAAAACAAAGAAGTGCCTTTTGTCGCAAAAGATACTGGCAATATTGGTTTAGTATTTAATTTTGTGGAAAATATTACCCTGGCTTTTGATGCGAATTACACTGGTGAGCGCTATCGCGTTGGTGACAATGCTAATAGCGTAGCTAAAGTGGACGCGTTAACATTATTTAATGTGAATGTGCTATGGGATATGAATAATATTGAGATAGGTTTTCGCGTAAAAAATATTACTGGCGAGAAGTATGCGGATTATCAAGGTACTAGCTGGTCAGGCGAATACCAGTACCCTCAGCCAGAGCGTACGTACAGCGCACACGCCGGTTTCAACTTTTAATCGTAGGGGCGCCGCTTGCTGCGCCATTTTTGATACAGCGTTTCTCGTAATATTTCTTTAAAATATTGTGTGCCTAATAATTTGGGCACGCAGCAAGCGGCGCCCCTATGGCAAGACGTATCTAGTAAAAATGTATTGCCAGTATTATCACCGGAGAATTTATATGACTGACGAAAAATCTGATTCTAAGCAAGAACGCCACCAAGAACGCATGCAACAACGCAAAGAAATTGTGGACGCAAAAATTGCACGGGCCACGGAAGATCGCGGTGTAGTGATTGTGTTAACGGGTGATGGCAAAGGTAAAAGTAGTTCTGGCTTTGGTACCGCGCTGCGTTGTTTAGGTCATGGTTATAAAGTGGCCATTGTGCAATTTATAAAAGGCACATGGGAGTGCGGCGAAAAAAATTTTTTAACCGAAAGTATTTTTCGTGGGGAAAATGCCAAGCTTGAATATTATGTCATGGGTACCGGTTTTACGTGGGAAACACAAAGTGCGGAGCTAGATAAAACTGCGGCAGAAAAGGCTTGGGCAGAGTGTGAGCATGTGTTTAGTGACCCTGAAATTCATTTAGTGTTACTTGATGAATTAACCTACATGCTTAATTACAAATATTTAGATAAAGAAAAAGTAATCACCGCTATTCAAAATCGTCCTGTTACTCAAAACGTTATTATTACGGGACGCGGCGCTAAACAATATTTACAAGATTTGGCGGATACTTTTAGCGAAGTTAAAGCGATTAAGCATGCGTTTGAAAGCGGTATAAAAGCCCAGAAGGGTATTGAGTGGTGACGAAAGCATGGTGACTACAGTATGGTAGCGACAGTATGGTGATGAGAAAATGGTGATGCGAAATCATTATGTCTAAAACAATAATGATTCAAGGCACCACGTCGGACGCCGGCAAAACAACGCTGGTTGCTGCACTTTGCCGCATGTTTAAAAATCGCGGCATTTCAGTTGTGCCTTTTAAACCGCAGAACATGGCGCTTAATTCTGCGGTTACAGAGGATGGCGGTGAAATTGGGCGCGCTCAAGCGTTGCAAGCACAGGCTGCAGGTTTAAAACCTCATACGGACATGAACCCCATTCTTATAAAACCCACCAGCGATACTAAAGCGCAAATTATTATTCACGGTAAAGCTGTGAGTGATATGGATGCGGTTGTTTACCACGATTATAAAACGCATGCTATGAATGCGGTGCTCGAATCCTATGGTCGGTTGCAAACGCAATACGATGTGATTGTGGTGGAAGGTGCAGGTAGCCCTGCCGAAATCAATTTACGTGATCGCGATATTGCAAACATGGGTTTTGCCGAAGCAGTAGATTGCCCTGTGATTATTATCGCGGATATTGATCGTGGTGGTGTGTTTGCGCATTTGGTTGGTACGCTGGATTTATTGAGTGAGTCTGAACAAAACCGCGTTGTAGGTTTTGTAATTAATCGTTTTCGTGGCGATATGAGTTTATTGCAATCTGGCCTTGATTGGTTAGAGCAAAAAACCGGTAAACCTGTGCTGGGTGTTATTCCTTATATTCAAGGTTTGTCTTTAGATGCGGAAGACGCATTGACAGTAAATCAGCAACAAAAAACCACGGGGTTTCGGGTAACTGCCCTTGCTCTGCCGCGTATTTCCAATCACACCGATATGGATTCACTTCGGCTTAATCCTGACATTCAATTTGAATGGGTTGGCCCGCACCAAAAAATTCCGCCTTGTGATTTAATTATTATTCCTGGTAGTAAAAATGTACGTGCCGATCTGCAGTTTCTTCGCGAGCAGCAATGGGATGACGATATCAAAAGGCACTTGCGTTATGGTGGAAAGGTAATCGGCATTTGTGGTGGTATGCAAATGCTAGGAGAAAAAATTCTTGACCCTGACGGGATAGAAGGTAATGTTGGGGAATCTGAAGGTTTAGGCTTTTTAGCCATAGAAACTACTTTAACCGAAAATAAAATATTGCGTCAGCAACAAGGTTTTTTATGGGATAAATCCACATCGGTTTTCGGTTACGAAATTCATTGTGGTATTAGTAAAGGGCTTGGATTAAAAAAGCCTGCATTATATTTTACCAATGAGAATCAACTGCTAGCCGATGGTGCTGTGAGTGTTGATGGCCAAGTTTTGGGAACTTATCTGCACGGGTTGTTTGATACTCCCGATGCATGCGTAAAAATATTACAGTGGGCAGATTCTAATCTGACAACGGCAATTAATATGGGTGTATTGCGGGAGCAAGAAATAAGTCGGTTGGCCGATGTGGTGGAAGCGGCATTGAGTGTAGACCTATTGGATTTGTAGTTGGCGGCGAAATTGCCTTGGCTTATCGCGGTAATGATGATTCAAATCAGAGTTCCTTAAAGTATTTCTGCTACAGTGTTGTTTAACGTTGCTGGCTCCCGAATGCACTTGAGGTGTGTATGATTGAGAATAACTCCCAAATAATCACTAAATTTAATCCCATACTTATTTCCTTGCATTGGTTAATGGTAATACTGATTGTTGCGGTCTATGTCTGTATGGAAACGAGGGGCTTTTTCCCCAAGGATAGTGACCCGCGCAATCTATTAAAAAGCCTGCATTTTATGTTGGGAATTTCAGTGCTCTTAATGGTAGTTTTACGTATTGCTGTTCGCATCGCTACCAAAGTTCCTGACATTATTCCTGCACCAAAACCACTTGCAAAAATAGCGGCGAATATTATGCATGTAGCGCTCTATATTTTTATGGTATCTATGCCGATTTTGGGGTGGCTAACCTTAAGTGCTTACGGTAAGCCTATTCCTTTTTTTGGTTTCGAGTTGCCACCTTTAATAGAAAAAAATACTGAATTGCGTGATCTTTTAAAAGAAATACATGAAATAGGCGCATCCATTGGTTATTTTTTATTGGGCGGTCATGCGGCTGCGGGGTTGTTCCATCATTACGTTAAAAAAGATAATACATTGCTTCGCATGTCATTTTTTAAAAATTAACGGGTGTCAATTATGCGTCACGGCGAATTTCATAGAATTCACCATATTGGTTGGTTGCGTGCGTCCGTATTGGGCGCGAACGATGGAATAATATCCACCGCCAGTTTAATAATGGGTATAGCTGCGGCGCAGGCAGAACTTCAGGTTGTGTTGTTAACGGGAATCGCAGGATTGGTCGCTGGTGCAGTTTCTATGGCAGCAGGTGAATATGTTTCCGTGCGTTCGCAAGCGGATACAGAAACTGCAGATTTAGCCCGTGAACGAGCTGAATTGGAAGCGGAACCCGAAGCAGAATTACGAGAACTAACGGAGATATATGTAAAGCGTGGCATTGATCGTGAACTTGCTCATCAAGTAGCTGTGCAATTAACCGCTCATGATGCATTAGGTTCGCATGCTCGAGACGAGTTGGGAATTATTGACTTTATGATTGCACGTCCATTACAAGCGGCGCTGTCATCTGCTGCAACCTTCACCGTGGGGGCATCGATCCCGCTTATTATTGTTGTTCTCGCCTCGCAAAATATACTTATCTCACGTGATTTTTTAGTCCCGGTGACGGTGGTTGTTTCGTTGATAGCGTTAGCTCTATTGGGAGGTCTGGCGGCAAAAGTTGGTGGGGCCAACCTTTTGCGGGGAGCTATACGTGTAGTTCTGTGGGGAGCTTT
>JANPKH010000347.1:0-3375 GCA_031425935.1 Gammaproteobacteria bacterium
TTTGTTTTTCCCCATACTCGCCACCAAGTTCCGTCTATGCTGCCGAAGAAGCGGCGGCCGAGTCTTTCGACTTTTTGCCACTCTTCGAAGAAGAACGTTTTGATTTCGAAAGTTTTTCGCCAAGTGCATTGTCGAGAGCCATCTGCAGAACTTCATCAAGATGTTCTACGAAGATGAAACTTAACTGCTTGCGGAACTCTTCTGGGATGTCCTGAACATCTTTTTGATTCTGGTAAGGAATCAAAACCGTTTTCACGCCATGGTTAAGTGCTGCAAGTGCCTTTTCGCGAATTCCACCGACCGGAAGAACACGACCCGACAGAGTGACTTCTCCTGTCATCGCGATATCAGTTCGGACCGGTGAACCAGTCATTAGACTGATTAGTGCGGTTGCCATCGTGATACCTGCGCTTGGTCCATCCTTTGGGATTGCTCCCGCTGGGATGTGCAAGTGAATCGTATTGTTCTCGACCCAATCCGGATCGATGCCGAGTTCATCAGCGTGTGCGCGAGCGTAGCTCATCGCTGCTTGCGCTGACTCTTTCATGACGTCGCCCATTTGGCCTGTCAAAACGAGTCCGCCTTTACCCTTCATCTTCAAAGATTCGATCGTGAGAACTTCGCCGCCAGCCTGAGTCCATGCGAGACCCGTCACGATACCGATTTGTGGTTCGTCGACTTTCTCTTCGCGCAGGAATCGTGCAGGTCCCAGCAGCTCGCCGATTTTCTCGGGAGTACACACAACTTTTTCTGTGTGACCGAGAACAACGCCTTTAGCTACTTTTCGGCAAACCGAACCGACTTCACGCTCAAGGTTACGAAGACCTGCTTCGCGAGTGTAAGCCGCGATGAGGTAACGGATGCCGTCGTCTGTGAATTCGATCTGTTCTTTCGTGATTCCATTCGCTTCGATCTGACGATCGATCAAATGTTTCTTCGTAATCAGAAGTTTATCGTTCTCTGTGTAACCAGAGATCTGGATCAACTCCATACGATCGCGAAGTGCTGGTGGAATATTCTCGAGAACGTTCGCTGTTGCGATGAACAGTGCGTTCGAGAGATCGAAATCCACGTTCAGATAGTGATCACGGAAGGCGTGATTCTGTTCTGGATCGAGGACTTCAAGCATCGCTGCCGAAGGATCTCCACGATAATCGCTACCTAATTTATCGATCTCGTCGAGAACGATAACGGGGTTGCGTGTTTTAACTTGTTTTAAAGCCTGGATGATTTTTCCTGGCATCGCACCGACGTAAGTACGACGGTGACCACGAATCTCGGCTTCGTCTTTCACGCCGCCAAGAGCGACGCGGAAGTACTCTCGGCCCATCGCTCGTGCGATCGACTTACCGAGCGAAGTTTTACCTACGCCTGGAGGTCCGCAGAAGCAGAGGATTGGACCCTTGCGAGAATTCGTCTTGAGTTTACGAACCGCGAGGAATTCCAAAATACGATCTTTTGCTTTCGCAAGTTCGTAGTGGTCCTCATCGAGAATCGTTTTTGCGCGATCGAGATCGAGATTGTCTTCTGTGCCCTTAGACCATGGAAGGTCCAACAGCCAGTCGAGGTAAGTGCGCAGCATTGAAGCTTCGCTTGCGTCTGGATGCATGCGCTCGAGACGACCGAGTTGTTTCATCGCTTCGCCATGAACGCCTTCTGGCATTCCGGCTTTCACAAGCTTCTCGCGAAGCTCTTCCATCTCTTCGCCTTTTTGATCCTGCTCACCGAGCTCGCTCTTTATAGCGCGCATCTGCTCACGCAAGAAGTATTCACGCTGCGACTTCGACATTTCGTCTTTTGCAGTTGAACGGATCTTCTGTTGCATCGAGAGAACTTCAAGTTCAGCGACGAGGATTTCGTTGACGAGTTTTAGACGGGCTACTGGGTCTGAAGATTCGAGAACGCGCTGAGCGTCTGAAACTTTGAGACCGAGGTTCGACGCGATCAGATCAGCAAGACGGCCTGGATCTGTAACGTCATCGAGGATCAACAAAATGTCTGGAGAGAGCGAACGGCCGAGCGCAATGATTTTTTCTAGCTGCTCGCGGGCGTTACGCATGAGTGCTTCATGCTCGAGTGGAAGTTCTTTCGAACCGACCTCAACGATGCGCTCGACAGACACTTCGAAGTTAGGTGATGACTTCACGTACTTCGTAATGCGGCCCTTCGCTTCGCCTTGGATGAGGATCTTCACGCGGCCATCCGCAAGCTTTCGCATGCGCATGATTCGTGCGATCGTACCTGTTTGGTAGATCGTCTCCTCAGTTGGATTTTCTTCTGTGATTTCTCGTTGCGACGCCAAGAAGATCAATCGGTTTTTACCGAGCGCTTCTTCGACGGATCGAATCGAGGCTTCTCTTCCTACGAAGAGAGGCAAAATCATATAGGGAAATACTACGATGTCCCGTACAGGGAGCATTGGTAGCGATTCAGGAATCTCTAGTACTTTGTCGTCAAAACCCATTCGTCCTCCGCCATTTAGAAATGGCATTCCGTCTTAAGTACTTTTCGGTCTCAGATTGAAATGGCTTTACAGTCGCGGGCCTTTTTGAGCGTAGAAAAAGAAAAACCCCACCTGCGGCGGGGCTTGTTTCTTTAGAAATTGCGAAGGCTTAGGACTCGACGAGACTTGGTCACTCGCATTCGGTCGAGGAGAAATTCACAATTGCTAGCCTTATAGCTGATCTGGCTAGGCCGGGAAACCAGCCGCTGGTGCGGGTTTCCTGGACATTGGACCGTCGAGGCTTGCGGGACTTTTCAGCTGGTTGATGGCTATTAATGCCACTGTGAATGCCACGCCTCGTACGACTTTCGCTAGCGAAGGTCGTCGACACGAACTTTTAATGCTGTCGAATTGCGAAGCTCGACCAGTTCGCTTCGCACCGAGGCAATGTAGTTGCGAAGCAGATTGGCATCGCGTTCAGCATAGAAGACTGAACCGAGAGTGATCGCGGTGACGGCCATGCCAGCGACGGCAACCGGCCACCCCTTAGGATCCTTCATACTTCGCGTTGCTAAGAATGCGACTCCAAGCAAGCACGCACCACTAACAATTTGCGTTCCCAAGAGTCGTTCGTCGGCCGCGATTTCGTTTTGGTGAAGGGTTTCAAGGATCGAGTTCAGTAGAGCCACTTGCTCTCGCGGCTCTAGCGTGAGCACCGAACGCATAATGTGTGAAACAAGAAATTTTCGGTTCGCTTCGGTCATCGACCCATCGATCGCCATTTGCGCCGTCGCTTTGATTTGTTCAGATTGAACTTCGGCCCGGCAGTTCGTTTCGAAGGTCGACAGAATGAGTAAAACGGCCATCGCGGACTGAATAATGACTTTCATGAAATCCTGCATAGCAGGATTTCGGCCAAGTCGCGGCCTCAG
>JANPKH010000348.1:0-9361 GCA_031425935.1 Gammaproteobacteria bacterium
AACGTCTTACGGTTGCGTTGAGCGAAGAAGAGTTGGCGCATGAAATAATTACAAGCAAAAAAATTATCGAAACTCAGCTATCATCAAAGGTAGATTTATTTTGTTTTCCAAATGGCGACTACTGTTCGAGAGCACTAGAGCTTGTTAGGGATAACTATGTCGCTGCGGTCACAACTCAACGAGGTATAGTTAACGCAAATACTCGCACTAATTATGAGTTAACTCGTATTGGTGTTCATGAAGAGATTAGTAACAGCCGTCGGTTATTTGGTGCCCGATTGGCTGGTTGGCTATAAACTTTAACTTATTGTGGATTGCTCAAATGGATAAACTTCTATTAGGATTGCTCAAGTTCAAAGTGTTAACCAGTTGCATCAATAAATTTTTGGGCCACTACGTCACTATTTACATGATTCATAGGCCGGCACTTAAAAACGGTTCGCATCATGGCCTTTCTTCCGAGTTATTAGAGCAATGCCTTATTTACGCAAAAAAGCAAAATTATCACTTTGCTTCTCTGGATGAAATTGTAAATGATGCTATTCATGGGAGAGTCCCCCCCAGGCCCACATTGTGCTTCACAATTGATGATGGTTTTAATGATCAGGTTGAAGAGCTTGTGCCTATTCTTTTGAAATACGGTGCCAAACCAACGATATTCGTTTTGACTAATTTCGTTGATGGGACAGACTGGCCTTGGGATTCTAAAGTTGCATACATGGTTAATAATACTTCGTGCTGTTCGGATTATTTATTATATAAAGGTATTCAATTCCCTCTTAATTTGACTTCAATGCAAAATAGAATATTAACTAGAAGGGGATTGGTAAAATATGCTAAATATCTTCCAAGCCAGGAGCTTAGCGAGTTTATGGAAGTTGTTGCAAATGAACTGGCTGTGATTCCTCCATTAGTTCCTCCCGAACCTTACCGGCCTACAAGCTGGGATAGATTACGCCACTATGAAAGCCTTGGCTTAAAAGTTGGTTCACATGCCTGCACGCATCGCGTATTCAGTTCTCTAGCACTGGATACTGTGAAAGAAGAATTAATTCACGCTAAAAATAGACTTGAGGCCGAGTTGAGTTTGCCATCGCAAGTTTTTTGCTTTCCCTCAGGGACTGCAAAAGATTTTTCAACTATCCATGTTGATTTGGTTCGTGACCTTGGCTATATCGCCGCTGTCAGTGCAAACCCAGGCAATAATACATTGACCTCTATTAAACAAACTCTATTTACAATTACGCGTCATACATTTCCTAATACATTGGCAAAATTTGCACGCTATTCATCGTGGTTTGAAGTTATCAGAAGCAAGCTCACTTAGCGGTTTTTTTTCAATTTAATTATGGGACGCACTTACTTAGTGCTAATGAAATATGGCTTATAAAATCTAACTCCTATGAACGCAGATGTTGAATCGCTTTTAAAACAATTAAAAATTGAAAAGTCTAACAAAGGAGAGGTGGCTGGAAAATTTAAGTATACAGATAAAACTGCAGCTGAATATCCCGTGCTTTTAGTTGCCATGCAAACTGTTTCAGAGCGCATCAAGAACATAGAGGCACAAATAAAAGCGCTTGCTATGCCGTCGCCGACAAGCGCTGTAGAGCCCGAATTAAATACGTCCCCATTCGCAAGCATTGCTACAGATAGTAATTGGAATAAACCGTTCACGTGTGAGCTAATTAGAACTAATGAATTCAGCCGCTGGGATGAATTTCTGAAACAGCACATCACGACTTATCATTTTAGTGCATGGTTTGATGTTATAAAAAAATCATTTGGCCACGATAGCATTGTGCTGGCAGCAGTTGACGAAAATGGAAGCATTTTAGGCGGACTCCCATTAACATTTTTTTCCAGTAAGTTGTTTGGTGAATTTGCTGTTTCAATTCCATTTGTAAATTATGGCGGAGTAATATCTATTTATTTTGATATTGCCATAGCGCTTATAGAAAAATCCAAAACGATCTGCGCCGAACAAAAGCTATCGCATATAGAAGTTAGAACGATGCAGGTCGGGATGGCGGAAAATGCACTCGACAAAAAGGTATCCATGGTTTTGGAATTGCCTAAAACAGACGAAATTCTCGATAAGCAATTAGGCACAAAATTGCGCGCGCAATACAAAAAAGCCGAAGAGTATAATCCAACTTATAAGATAGGTAAGTTGGATTTATTAAACGATTTCTACCAAGTTTTTTCACGGAATATGCGAGATCTTGGTACTCCGGTTTATAGCAAAGAATGGTTTTTCAATATTTTATCGTCGCCTGAAATAAAATCCACAATCATAATTGTTTATATGGATAAAGCCCCCGTGTCTGGTGGATTTTTAGTGGGCAACGATTTAATGCTGGAGATTCCCTGGGCGTCTACCATCCAAAGTGCAAACGCCAAAAACGCTAATATGTGGATGTATCGTCGCATACTTTCTTATGCGATTACTGAAGGCTATAAGTTTTTTGATTTTGGTCGGTCAACAATGGGGGCGGGGACATTCAAATTTAAAAAGCAATGGGGCGCGCGACCTTATCAGCACTATTGGTATTATATGTTGGCGAGTGGCAGTCAAAAACCTGAGCTCAATCCGGATAATCCAAAATTTAAAATTTTTATTTATTTATGGAAATTGATGCCGGTATGGTTAACAAAAATAATAGGGCCAGCGATAATTAAACACATACCCTAAAATTAAACACATACCCATAAAAAGTTATCCCTAACAAGAAATGTTATGTTTAGGCTGCATTGCGAGCTTTGGTGTGGCTATTTAAAATAATTTTTGCAAGTTACTAAACGTCGCTTGGTAATGTTGCCACCCAAGTACAATGTCCACGCTAATGTAAGCGCAACTTTGCTTCTTTAAGGTGATTATTTATTTCAGCATTATTAGATCCTTTAGCTGCTCGTTCGAGTATATCTATACCCGCTTTAACATTGCCACGCTCAACTAAAATCCAGCCGTAGGTATCAAGTATTGAAATAGAGTTGGGGTCTGCGTCAAAAGCTCTTTTAGCCAAGCTCAGCGCCCTAGCGTCATTCTGTATGTAATACATCCACGCTAAATTGTTCAAAGCTGCCGCCATATTGGGCGATAATTCTACAGTTTTCTCATACCATTTAATGGCTGTTATATTATCCTGCCTGTTCTGCGCTTGCAGAGCTTTGAGCATCGTTGCCTTTGCACTCTTAGGTAGCTTTTGTACCCAATCATCGATAAATGTTGCCAGCTGATTTTGCTGCTTATTTTTTTCAAAATATCCAAAAATAGCAGATGCTACGGCCTCTGTGGGTTTTGATTTCCATGACTCTAGATACAATTTGATAGCTTCATCGGGTTTGTTTTCAGCAAGTAGTATTGCTCCTTGGAAAAACTGATGTGCATGCATATTGCTTTCAGTTTTTGGATATTCGTTTAAAAGTTTTTGCGCTTCAATAAATTTACCGTCTGCCAGTTCTGTTTCAATCATATTTGCTAAATAGTCTGTGTTATCTGGCACTAACTTTACTGCCTTTAAAAAGTAAGTTCGGGCTTCTCGAAGTTTGCCTGTTGCGCGGTAATCCAGACCTTCCATTTGATAAATCGCAGCTGCAAGTTTTTTAACATTTTCAGATGATGGGCTGCGACGCAATGCGCTTTCAATATGTTCCTCAGCATTAACCCATTGCTTGTTATTGGCATAAAGCTGCGCCAGTATCATTGAAGGCTGCCATGTGGATGCATTTTTACTTTCAATATTAAGTAAAAAATCAAAAGCGTCATCTTTCTTATTGTTCAATATTAATTGATTAAACCAATGACCATATGCTGAGATCACAGTCGGATCTGCCTCTATAGCGTGTTGCCAAGCAGTGATCGCTTTAGAGGGTTGCTTTTGAATTTCATAGAGCTGCGCTAGCCCGGTGTATGAAAGCTGCTTTTCCGTATTTTCTGGCAGCGATAACGAGTATGTAAAAGCTTTTTCAGCTGCCGCATAATTTTTTTGTGCCATGTGGTACCAGCCTTCAACAAGCGGGCCGCGTGCGTTGTCAGGGAATTGGGATTTAAAAAGTTCAACTTCTTGCTTAACTTTATCTGCTTGCCCATTTTCGAACAGTGCTTTCAGATAGGCCTCTTGAAGTACGAAATCAAGGGGTGCCCCTTTATAGGCCTTGTTTAGTTGTGCTAATGCTTGGCTTGTTTCGCCAAGCGCAGCATATCTTTTAGCGAGCGCTAATCTGATACGTTGTTGCCCGGGATTCAACGTTAAACTTTTTTCAAGGATAAGCGCACCTTCAGCACTTTTATTGTCGCGATCTAATAATGCTAAACCATAAGTTGCCAAAATAGTTGCATTTCCTGGCTGACTTTCAGCGGCATTCTTAAGCAACTCCAACGCTTCATCCATTTGATTTTTTCGATACTTAACCAGTGCCGCAGCTTGTATGACAGTGGGAGCTGTAGTCTCGGCATCGATAAATTCATCAAATAAACTCGAGGCTTTATCATTTTCACCTTTTTGAAACTCAATCATACCCAGCAAAGTCGCTGTATTTTTGTCTCGTGGAAACTGCGAACGAAGTCCTTTCAAAATTGCTTCTGCTTCTACAAATTTACCTTGTTGGTAATATTTCATTGCATCGTTAAAACGCTCTTGTGCGGTATTACCTTCCGGATTTGCTTCGGCTAATATTTTTTGATAAACATAAGCCTCACTAGAGCGCCCCTGCCTAATAAGAACTTCCGTGAGCTGCGATAATACCTTTATGCGCTCAGTACTGATAATGTCTGCGTTGGGCAATAAGCTCAGCGCTTTTGTGAGATAGCTTTCTGCTTTATTAAATTCTTGCTGAGACGAATATGTTTCACTTAGTAATATAAGGGCCGCAGTATTTTCAGGCTTTTTTAGTAAGATATCTGTAAGAATTGCTTGAGCACTTTCTGTTTTTCCAGAAAACAGCAACGTGTTAGCTTCAATATATTGCCGTTCTTCTAAAGACCCGCCCAAGCTAGTAAATTTATCCAGCATTTCTGTAGATTTTGTATTGTCACCCAAATAAAAATACGCTGAAGCTGCCATGCTAGCTTGACGTCTTAAATCAATATTGTTGTTAGCTGCTGCAGGATATTGTGTTATGGTTTTAATGGCCGAGTGATATTTTTTGGTGGCCATATAAGATTCGGCAAGCTCTGTTGCTAGTTCGGGTATTTTAATAACGATATTTTCTAATAGGTTTTGCGTGGCACTGTAAGCGCCAATTCCATTATAGATTTTTGCTAATAGTAAATATCCTGTTAAATCTTCCGGGGCAAGTTGAATTATTTTTTTTGCTTCAAGCGTAGCGGCTTTTATCTGTCCCTGCTCTTGATAAATTTTTGCTGAATTTGCATGGCGCAATAACTCCACATTTTTTGCTTGTTGGTTATCGCTACAGCCCGAAATAACCAGAATAAAGAATACTAGTAACAGCTTGGTAAATACTTTTAGTGGCTTGGTAAATGTTTTCACAAAAAATAATCCGCTTTTATATAATTTCTATATAGAATTTAAAGAGCCATAGTTAAAAATCGTAACTTATGCTGGCGCCTATATATCTTTCCGAATAGGATTCGCCACCGGAAAGAGAGTCTCGCTTTTCATAGCTGGCATGGCAGCCAACACTAAAGTCATCATTTAATTGATGAATGAACTCCACTTGAATAGTTTGGACTTTAAAATCTTCACCAAAAGTAGGGTCAGTAAATTTGCTCTCGCCTTTTAAGAAATTCGATGAAACTGTAGATTTCTGCGATAGTAAGTAATTGATTCCAATATTCCAACCCTGCTGCGTAGATACTTGCTCAAGGGGTGCGTAACGATCTCTTATGTGATATGCGCCTGCTGTAAATGAACATGTGTCGCACAAAGCTTGCGTATTCCAGGACGCTGTTGCATGTCTACGTTCGAATCGATCTAAATTTTGAGAGCTATCATTCCCGGACGGTTGTTTACCCCCAACTAATTTGTTGCCTCCACCCAAGGAAGCATCAGTAAGCTCTTGAAGCAAGCTGAATGAAAAAATCTGCGCTCCAGAATTGAATCTAAGATCAAATGCGTATTTTGGTCTAAGGACCTCTTCTTCATTTTCAGGTATGGATTCGTTTACTCCGGCTTGCGCTGAATAAGACAATTGGCGGAGTTGGGTACTGTAAGTGATTTCTGCTGAGCGATAGACATAATTTTCTAATGGAGCGTTATCAAATTGAATGTCAGTTTGCTGAATTAATATTTGCATGTTATCGGTCGCTGAGATGCTATGTTCCAGCCCTAAGACGCCTCCGTCGCGGCGCGAATTTTTATTTTCATTCTCCGCATAACTGACTTCTGTTCGTTTACCTTTAACGTAAATATTATCTACAGCAGAAATTCTTCCTCTCAGCGTGGGGGTAATAGAAGTTATATCTCTCTCATCTTGATTCTCTACTAAATTTGTGGCATCAGGTTTTTTTAGAACAGTAATGCGCGAATGTTCTACTAGTAGATCTGCTGGTTGATTGTGTTTTCCTATAAGTAGTACTGATTTTCCTTCCAAAAGCTTATTATTTTTTTGAGTTTTTTCAGCGTAGTTCCGCGCTGTTGCAAGATACTCTGCATTAAAATCTATTAGAGAATTAGTTACCTCTCCACCTAGGCGCAGATCATATCGATCTTGTCTTTCATTGATTTGATCTGTTGAAGATTTGAGGGCATTGTCGGATTCTTCTGATAATACAGAAACTGAGCCAAAAAATTTGTCCGCGTATGCATGCTCGGCCATTATTGGGCACAACAGGATCCAGAGGAGCAAGCGATATTTTTTGATGTTCATCAGGATTTCTCTCGGCAGCGTTTAACTATTAAACACTACGCCAGCAAATTTTTCTTTACCTACCGCGTCGACTGCGGCAAGAACATCATCGGTAACTGCTTTGCCGAAGGGAACTACCAATAATGCATGATCGCAATATCTTGCCAAAATTCTGGCTTCAGTAGAATGTTGAACGGATGGCGCATCAAGAACAATAAAACGGTCAGGATAGCGTTCTTTAATTTCGCTCACAAAAACTTGCATGCGATCGGAGTTGAATATTTCGGCGGCTGATTCGCTGGCGCCACCGGAAGGAATTACACGTAATCTTTCAATGCCAGTAGGGTAAATAATACGTTCAATAGGAACAGAGTAATCGCTAAGGTATTGAGTAAGACCTAACTCAATTTTTGAAATTAAATATTTTTCTGCACTCGGGTTGTAGGGATTGCAATCCACAAAGAGCGCAGTTTTATGTTGATCAAGTGCAAATGTTGCGGCTAGATTAAAGCTAAAGTCATTCGATGGGATTTCTTTTGCGACTGATGAAACAATTACAACCATGTTGTCTGTTTGGCTTTTTTTCAACAATTTAATGCGTACTTCTCGATATGCATTTAATAATTCACGCTGACGCATTCCCGTAAAGATAATTTTTTTTTCGTAAAATTCTTCTTGGCTCCATAAAGCGGGCAAGGCCATATTTTTAATTCTGCCAAGATTGCGATGATCTTTAACGGCTTTTTTGACTAACTCATGGCTGCTTTCCACAAGCGAATCAAAATCATCTGCCATGTTGTTAAGATTTTTTTCTTTGCCCTTATCCATGAAAGTCCGCCTTTATAAAGTTTTTAGCCGTGTGTAAGCTGCCAGAAAATGGATACGCCCAAATAACAAAGCATTGCAGCTACTGAAATCACAAGAATAAAAAGCGTATCTTTTCTTAATAAACGCTCACCAATAGGCGAATTAAAATGTGGGATGACACCAATTAATTCAATATCATGCGGCAACTGTTGTTGCAAAATTCTGGCGGATCGTAAGTGCGGATCTAATAGCACATACATAATTAATAAACCTATTGGAAGTAATAGCCCTAATATAGGCCCCAACATGGCAAAATGCAGAAAGTGAAAACCTGATGGGGTGAGCGGAAAGGAAGCCGGTTCTTGTATGCGATAAGTAACTCCTTGGCCTTCAATATCCAGCGTCATTGAGAGTCGTGCTGCTTCTTTGCGTTGTAACATTTCCTCATATACTTTGCGCGTAACATCATAGTCTCTAGTGAGTTCTGAAAGTTGTGCTTGATTTTCTGCAATACGTTTTTGCCGCTCGATCTCACTAAATTGTAATGATTTTAATGACTCCACTCTTCGTTTTTGCGTGCGCTGTTCTAATTCTGCTTCAGAAAGTTGTTTGCGTAATTCTTCAAATAAAGGATTCTCTACTTTGCCTGAGTTGCCATAGTTGCCGCCAGAAACTTGTAACTTGTCAATGGATTTGTCTAGGTCAGCAATTTGCGAGCGTATTGAAATGATATCGGGATAGCCCTCTTCGTAAGTAAACAATAGTTGTTGCAATTGATCTGCTAATATTTGGCGACGCGACTTCAGTTCGTCGGCCACTCCTTTACTTTGCAAGTATTGGCCCTCAGAACCAATTTGCTGCCTTATGGTAATAATACGTGCTTGAACTTCGTCATTCGAAATTTTTAATGTTTCGATTTCTTCTCGCAAACTGGCTATTCGAGCACCCACAGATTCTTCAGTGCCATCGGTATTTGCCGAGTTAAAAACTTTTAACTTTTCTTCGGCAGACTCCAACTGCTTTTTATAAATTTGAACTTGAGAGTCGATAAAATTAAATGCACCAACGCTTTCATCACGTTTTTTTCTTGCTGTATCTGCGATAAATACGTTAATAATGGCATTAAGTACTTCAAAAGATTGGTCAGGAACTTTCGAAGTGTAACTCACTGTAAAATGGTTATTGTTCCTTTCCTTTTTAACCGAAACATTATTTTGAAGTTGCCTTACTGTTTTTGCTTGATCTTGTTCGGACATGTTTTCATTGATTAGTCCTGATTTTTTCGCCGCAGCCAGCATAATCCTTTTGGTGTAAATGACTTCGCTCGCTTGTTCGGATCTGTCTATTTTAGTAACTTCTGCGGTCCCCTTTAATAGCGGCTCTAAAATATTAGTTTCATCAGCAAAAAGTATGGCGCTGGTTGTGTAATGTTTTGGCCATAGCAATCCCAGCCCCAGCACTAAAAAGGACGTTCCTAAAAATAATAAAACACACCAAAAACGAAATCGTATGAGCTCTGCTCTGAGTGCTATTAATATGTCGGTTAGATAACCTTTGTCCATGAATACGCTCTTAATTGAACCGTTATAAGGTAAACCCCAAAGGTCGGCCCGCGGCTAAAATATTTTTAAAAAATTCGTTCTGGTACGGTAACGATATCTGACGGCTGCAGTGCGTAGTTAGTAGTAACCTCACCGTCATTTAATAAGCTATCCAGTTTAATAGCATAGACTTGCACTTC
>JANPKH010000349.1:0-1731 GCA_031425935.1 Gammaproteobacteria bacterium
AATTCGCTTTCTTGATTGACCAGAACCGCGATTGACGGAACAGCGCCGGTGAACTGCTCGATTTCTTGGATGCGTTCCGCCAACCATTGAGCCAGCGCTGATCGATCTGAAAGTCCGGTACCAAGAACCGGATCGACGCCATCATTCTCCATGAATTCAGGCAATTCCGGTTTCTCGCCATCTAGCGCCTGATCAACGAGCTTGTGGGCAAAATCGTTCAGTTTTCGACTTTGACGGTAAACAGTGTTCACTGAGCGGACATCGATGTCCTTGAATAGCCAGCGAAGTTCCTCATCTGAACGGGTGCCCCACCGCGTAAGGCGTTGATTGAAGTCACCAATGGCAAAGAACGAATCCGTCCGGAGGTCAACGAGCGCGGCCATGCACGCCAGTTGGACCGGGGAGAAATCTGTCGCTTCATCAACGAGTACCTGATTTCGATGAAGGGCAGCAATGTCCTGAACAATCACAGGCATGCGATCGCCCAGACGACGAACGATTTGCTTGTCTCCTAACAGCGCGCGCGCCGTGCGAAGCATGCCAAGGATGACAATGTCGAGTTCGAGGGGGTCAATAGCTGTGGCCGGCGGATGCAGAGCATACCACTTGCCGTCCGCAGCCATATCTTTGCGGAAGCGACGATAACGTGCGGGCATTTTCGTAATAATGCTACGCGGCGCCCGCGCGATCTGTACCATCGCACGTTGCACAATAATGGCTGATCCAACAGTGCTCAGGGATGGCAGCCCGTCGATACGCTGCCCCAACCAAGCCAGCACCCGACCATTTCGGCTGGTCTTGGTCGGAGCCCGTTTTGTGATCTCTGCCACTGCCTTGGCCCTCAGCGCGCGGTAGTAAGTAGCCTCGGCAATGCGGCGGTCGCTCTGTGGGGATCCGTCGTCATCGTCTTCATCGGCATCGGCATCTGGATCATCGAGGTCGTCCTCAATGTCCGCTGCCAACGTGGCCACAAAGCTGGCCAGTTCGTCCAGGAACGCCCGATCCTTCCGCGCTTCAATCAGCAGCAAGGTGCGAAGCTGTTTGCGTGTTTCATCACGCGAGACCACCAGCAGTTGGTGAAGCTCGTCCAGCACGCCGGCAAGATCATGAATCAAGCGGACAGGGTCGGACGAGTTGCGAGCGACCGCCGCCACGATTTGCTTGCCGATCCGCGCCGCGCGGCCATCGCTTGCTGCAGCCAGCTTATCGCCCGCCTCACGCACATGCTGAACGAACAACTGCTGCTCAAACGTCGAGAACGCCTCAAACCAGGCGATCTGATTGGCAGCCAGATCGGTCTTAAGGATGCCCAACTCAGGCTTGAGTACCATTCCACTACGTTTGCCAGACTGAAGGATGCCAAGGCTGCGCCGGGCCAGCATGTGCCGATAATCGTCCCAGGTCTGGATGCGATCATCGGCCACCGGCACGTCTTCACGATTGAACGCCGCTTTGACATAGGCCTTCAGCAAGGCTGTAGGCGTGAACATCAGCCAGGAATGGGCATGGTCAAGACCACTCGCGCTAGGCTGCTCGACCAACTCCCGCTCTTCCGGTTCCAGAACACTGAAATCCAGTTTCTGACGCAGTCGCTTGATGAGCGTGGTGGTCTTGCCCGAACCCGGCGGGCCAAGGATGGCCAATCGGCTATCGAGAGGTAGTCGGAAAATGGCATCCTGAAACTGGTCCAGCAGCGGCTGAACCCGCATCTGCATCGCGGTCAGCACATCG
>JANPKH010000350.1:0-5417 GCA_031425935.1 Gammaproteobacteria bacterium
TCGATTTGTACGCTCAGCTGGCACCATGCCGGCTGAGGAGATTATCAGATTCACATTACAGCCTTTAGGACTGCGAGTTGATTTTATCGAAAGATAGCTACATTCACTGCTGATAACACGTTCTTGCATGTGGGTATGGCTAACGACGATTATTGCAGTGAATAAAATGTACAATTGGATTTTCTTTACCCAAAAAATAAAGCGATAAGTCAGCGGTATTTTTTTGGGCTAATCGGCACACACTGTGTTGATATTTTCAATACAACGCGTGGACAAAAAACTGAGTTTAAAGCTAACCACATTAATTGAATGCATTATTTTAACTTGTGGATGGAACTCAACCTAAATTAGACTTAATTCTCGATGAAAGAGAAAAATAAGTCCTAGGATATTAAGGTGATGGGCTTACGGAAAATGAAATTAGCGAAAAGTTGAGTATTGCGAGACGAACAGCTTCTAATATTAAAAATTCTTTAAAAGAAAAGTTAAAAATACATAACCCAGCATCATTTACAAAACTTACAATTCATCACGGTCTAAGCAAGATCGATGATATTGAGTAAGTTAACTTAATTATAGAGGAGAAATTTAATGCAACACATTTTCGAAATGAAAACCTACGTATCAGAAACAGATGCTGGTGGTGTGGTTTATTTTGCAAACTATTCAAAGTATGGTGAACACGCAAGAAGCGAATTTTACGCATCCTTAGGGTTCAAACAAATGGATATGTTAAATAAACTTGGTATCGGTTTTATGGTTGTTACCACTACTGTTGATTATAAGGCACCGGCGCTATTTGAAGATAAATTGATAATAACAACAAATCTTACAGAAGTATCAAAGTCTAAATTCAGTGTTTCTCACAAGATTTTTAAAAACACCTTGGAATCAAAAGCAATTACCCTGATCACAGCAACGCTTGTTTGTGTTAACGCAAAAACTTTGCGACCTACAGCGATTCCAGAGGCGATTTCGGATGCTCTTAAAAATTACGTTGTGTGATGTACGAATACTGAAGCTATTAAGTTGGCTTTGTATTTTCCTGATTGCACCTACCTCTGCGCAAACTGTAGATTTTTCCGATGAAACATATAATGCCGCTAAGGATTATATGATCGTTGGGAAATGGGAATTTTATAGCAATAAATTCATCAAAACTAAGGGAGATATTGGTTCGGCAACCCCAATTTTAGTGGAGGCTCCGAGTTCTTGGAAAACTTATCAGGAAAACGGAAAGTTCGTATCTAATTACGGATACGGCACTTATTACATTAAAATTTTGTTACCAAAAAACTCCAAGAATCTGGCCATAGTAACTAACAGAGTTAAGATGGCGCATCATGTTTACATAAATGGAACGCTCGTCGGTGGTGACGGAACGCCAGCAGAGAATAAGGAAAACACCAAAAATTCACCTAATTTTGTAGTTTCAAGAATACCAAATTCAGATCAACTAACTGAGATTGAAATTGCAATTCAGGTTTCCAACTTTATTTACCCTCGTGCTGGACTAGATGAAATTCCTTATATTGGTGACGCAGATAGAATAATTAATGAAAAAGATAAACGGATAATAGAATCCTCATTTATTGGGGGCGCATTTTTTTTGATAGGTCTTTATCATTTAGCGTTATGGTATAGACGACGTGTGGAGTTACCCTCTTTAATTTTTTCGATTTTCTGTCTGACCGGTGCGCTTAGAGTATTTGTTTCAGGTGCAAAAGTTATAACAGTCTTTCTTCCTGGTCTGCCTTCCGAAATCCTATTTACTTTGGACTTTTGGACTGTTTTTAATGCAATCCCTTTCATGCATTTTTATGTATATCTACTTTTCCCTACGCTATTCAATAAGTATATCCTGCATGCCTCAATCGCTGTTTGGGCCGCCCTGATGGTGATTTGTATATTTACCCCCTTGGGCATCATAGCAAAAACAGTACCTTATTTTGAGATCTATGTTTTACTAGTTTTTATACATATTTTTTACGTTGGAACAACAGCAATCCGTAAAAAGCACGATAGTTCTGTCTTGTTTACAACAGTTTTCCTTGTAGTAATTTTAACCGGCATAAACGATATATTAATGGACAGGGGTTGGATTACCTCTTACTTCTCGTTTCATTATGGAATATTAATTTTTACGTTTGCTCAAGCAGTTGTTTTATCTCGCCGATTCGCAAATGTTTTCATTGAACTTGAAAAGCTCAATGAAACTCTTGAAAAGCAAGTTCTCGATAGAACGAAGGAGTTAAGCAGGTCTAAAGAAGATTCCGAAAAGCTACATCAGGAAACAAAACTATTAAGTTCAAAACTAGACACTATTTTAGAGGAAGAGCGCAAATCGATCGCTATGGTTATGCACGATAGTCTTGGAGCATCATTGGTTGGGTTTAAACACAAACTATCATTTTTAAAGAGTCGAACGAATAGTATGGCGTCCGTTGATGCCGGTGAAGTCGGAGAAACCATCGATACAATGATTGAAGACGTGAACAAGATTTATGATAAAGCGCGCAGTATTGTTTCAAATCTTAGACCTGAACTCATCGACGTTTTAGGTCTAAAGTCAGCGATACAGGCATTTATTAAGGACTACAATAATTCTGGTGTACTTACTTTGAATTTAGATGTCATTGGGGATATTGACAACTTAAATGAGCGGATGGGCATTTCCCTCTTTAGAATTTGTCAGGAATCAATTACCAACGTCATCAAACATGCTAAAGCGACTGAGGTCGATATTATTTTTAAAAGCACTCAAAATTCACTGATTCTAACAATTGAGGATAATGGTCAAGGCTTCGATCCTCGAAGAAATATTGGAATTGGTTTAATTGGTATGCGTGAAAAAGCAGAAAGTCTGAATGGAAAATTCACAATCGATAGTAATCCAGGCGAAGGAACTTGTCTTACGTTTACCCTGCCTCGTCCAATTAACAAAGCTTAGCGCGTCACAAGCGTCTGAAGTGGGTTAGTTCGAACTTGATATAACAGACACCGCCCGATTTTATTTAAACCTTAATCAGAGCTAGCGACGAATCCATAATTAACATTCTTTATCTGTTTGGTTCCTAGTCAAGGGCGCGTAGCGTCAGTAGATGATTTACCCTTTACTAGGAACCAAATGTACGCTATCCAGCTCGGGGCAAGCCCCCGAGATTTTCGCTATGCGGTTAAACATTACGTACGAGTCGTCTTGCGAAGCCGTCTTGCTTTCTGTTTCATCAATAGAAATGTCCACCAATGAGGATGTGAAGTCTAATTGACTGTCAAGATAGCTGTATCCACTCAGTTGAATAAGGAACGGGGGGTTTGCTTCCTCGGCAATTACAAAATTAGTTACTAGTAGTAGTGAAAAAAGTATGCATCTTAATTTCATAAAATTCTCGTAATTATGAAATAAATGAAATGTTCCGAAGATATTTGTAACACTCATTATTTATCCTCTGAGGTTATTAAGCCGTGCTTAATCGCAAGCTTTGTCATTGATGAAGACTTGGTTATATTGAGTTTGTCTCTGAGCGACACCTTCACATTCGCCACAGTCCTCTGATGAAGATTAAGTTTTTCAGCAATCTCTTTCTCAGTGAATCCATCACCCAGATAGCGTAAAACATCTATCTCGCGATCATCTAGAATTTGGTGAATGTCTTTATTATGAAATTTATTGTTTAGTCCGTATTTAGCCATTTTTATTGCTATTTCGCTTGCGAAATAAATTTCACCGGTGTTGACGGTCTCTATTACTTTTATAAGCTCTTTCGAATCGACAGATTTTGCTAAAAAGGCTTTAGCGCCTAGATTGTATGCATTAACAATAAATTCATCCTGATCATATTGCGTGAATATAATCACTTTAGCCTCAGGATCCAGTGCAATTAGTTCCTTCAAAATATCTAATCCATGTATTTTTTGACCAAACATGATGTCACAAAGGACGACATCTGGCCGATGCATCTTGTAAAGATCAATAATTTCATTAATGTTGAGTGTGTGTAAAACATTGATATTGCTGTCAGTTAAAGACAGTTTAACGCCCTCGATAAGGTAACTGTGATCATCAGCAATTAATAATTTTATCAAATCGATCCCCACGAAAAATCTAACCGAATCGTCTAGATTTACATTATTAGTGTATTTATGTGTCAGATCAATGCATCAACCGTCACACTTTTTTTAATTAATACCATAGCACACAAATAAGTAACACGATATTTTACAGCCGCGTCAGTAGTAACTGATTACACAAGCATGAAAATTATAAGATTTTGCAATAAGTTTGCATATAAAACGTACAGTCGTGTGAATTAATGCACTTTAACCGACTTCCCCGATAATAATAGCGTAGTTTAAAAATGTATCTCTAAATACATCTAGTGTGCGATTTTTGTGCACTTCGATTACCAAGGAAAGATAAAAACCAAATATTAAATTGGAATTAACCTACCGTAAGTAAAGCCCGCCTACTTGAATTATAATAATGAGGGTCACCTGTAAGGCCAGCCAGTGTAAATTATTAGTCTGTTTCTGATAGCTCATTTTAAAATAACCCTGCAGGCTCAGCTTTTACATCCCAACTAAAAATCAACACTTCACTCGCAGTAGTGCCTTTGCCGCCACCGACCGTATATTGAATCTCGGTCGTTTCCATATGATAGCGAGCAAATACTTTGCGAATGTCAGGATGATCGTTAAGACTGATAATCGCCTTACCTTTAATTGATCCGATCGTCTCGGCCATTTCTTCGTATTGATTAAATTCAAAGGGTACACCATAACCTTCTGTTTCCCAGTATGGGGGGTCCAAGTAAAAAAACGTATGTGGGCGATCATACCGTTTTATACAGTTTTGCCACGTCACATGTTCAATAAACGTATTTGCAAGACGTAAATGTGCTGCCGATAAATTCTCTTCAATCCGCAATAAATTTAATCCAGGAATGGTAGTGGTGGCCGTGCCGTAGGTTTGATCAGCCACTTTTGCCCCGAAGGCACTTTGTTGCAAATAATAAAATCGCGCGGCGCGTTGGATATCGGTTAACGTTTCCGAGCGAGTCTCTTGTAGCCACTTAAACACCTGACGCGAACTGAGCGCCCACTTGAACTGCCTGACAAACTCTTCCAGATGATGCTGAACAACACGATACAAATTAATCAAATCACCATTGATATCGTTAAGCACCTCTACTTCTGCTGGAACGGGGCGAAGAAAAAAAAGTGCTGCACCACCTGCGAAGGGTTCAACATAGCAACTATGTTGCGGGAATAGTGGAAAAATGCGATCAGCCAAGCGACGCTTGCCGCCGATCCAGGGAATAATAGGATTGGACATAAAGATTCCTGAAATAGGTTATTGAGGGTGCAAAAAAATCTAAGAGTCGGGCATTTCCCGAATGAAACAATGAAAAATATAT
>JANPKH010000351.1:0-2228 GCA_031425935.1 Gammaproteobacteria bacterium
GATCACAATGTCCGCTCCGGCCTGGCAGAGGGCCTCCGCCATTCCCAGGCCAATCCCCCCATTTCCACCGGTCACCAAAGCGACCTTTCCATCGAGTTGGAACAGGGGATAGGACATGTCTTCCTTCCAACTAATATGCCCATAAGGCGCGCGCGATTTCGTCGATTGTCTCGGTCATGGCGTGCTCCGTCCGAATTGACGAAGCGATCCAATATAGGGTCAGTCTAGGCGTCCGGCGGCGGGGCGGGATACCCGCAAAGGTTTGAATTGGCTGGGACGGCTGTGGGTCAATTCATGCTTCGACACTGGTCATGTTGGCTCTCCACGATGGGGAAGGCTTAGTGATAATGCTCGGGCGGTGCGAAGAGGATGAGCTCGACGCGCTCGTCGCCATCGACATAGGCGTCGTGGCCTGGAGGTATCTCGAAAAAGTCACCCACAACGATGCGGGTTTCCACGCTGGTTTCGAGCATTCGGACGACAAGCTTGCCACTCATACAGTACCCGGTGTGATGCGCGGGACACGAGTCCGGGGATCCCAGCAGCGGCTTCTCATCCTTCTCCCACGTCCATCCAGGCTCGAAGACGGCGTGCATACCGGTGTTTCCGTTGGACGTTCGAACGATCGAGATGCCACCGGCATCTTTCATATCCAGTCGATCGTCAGGAGCATCAAAACGCCGGGTCTGTATCTCTGCCGTCACTGTGCTTCTCCTTTGCGCGAACACGGAGGTGGTATGCTACGATACGCGGGGCTTTGAAAGTGCGGGCGTGGCAATCGTCGTGAGGCTCTTCCTGGTACTGTTGATGGATGGCTCTCCAAATACGAAACGATGGTGCTCGTTGTCGAAGCTCATGAATGCCAGGTCCACCGAACTAGGCGCGACTTAACGATTGGCTCGTCGTAGCTCTCCCCTGACGGTATCCTTCGATCGGTATGCATGCTGCGGCAGGAAAGGTTGAACGTATCGCCACCGACAGTGCCGCCGATACTCTGACACAACAAATCTCGATTTGCTCTGAGTTAAATGTTACGGCTGTGGTCATCAACAGGGAGAGAGTACATGAAAGCATGGCTGATGGCGGCCGCGTGTGCGGCATTGTGTGTTCCGTCGGTGGCGGCGGCTCAAGAACCGAAAGCCGAGCGTGCGGAGGGCACGCGTTGGTTCATGGTCGAAATGGTGAAATTCCTTCCAGGTAAGCGGGAGCGGGCGGCCGAGATTGCGGAAGGACCGTTCACGAAGGCAAGCAATGACATCGGTGGCGGCGTAATCGATCTGCATTTCGATACCGGCGAATGGGATTTCATTACCGTCTTTCCGATGGCGGGCGGGCCGGGTGACCTGACCTGGCAAACATCGCCGGTCGACGTTCAGTTCATGAATGCGTTGGCGAAACACGCCGGGGGTATGGATGGCGCGAAGAAGCTGTTCGCGGAATGGGACACACTCGTTGCCAAGTCCGAGCGGCACATCGCACACCGTCACGACAATCTGAAATAATAAGGGAACTTGTTGCGGCGGCGGTTGGCGGAAAGACGCTGACCGTCGCTAACGAGAGACCCGGTGGACATTGACATCCAACTTCCAATGTCCGTTTCCAGTTATGTCGGTCCCTCGGCGAAGGGCTGCCGGCTCGACTTCGTGACCGCAGTCCCAACAGACGTTTCCTCGGGGTAATCAATGATCTTGCTGGTGGGCGCTACTGGGCGGCTGGGGAAGGCGGTTGCGCTACGCCTGCTGGATGACGGCATTCCCTTTCGCGCCGCCTGTCGAAATGTGACGAAGGCGCAGTGGCTAATGGAGCGCGGCGTCGACGTGCTTCGGATGGACGTCGAAAGCGGTGCAGGCGTGAAGGAGGCGATGAGCGGGGCCAGCAAAGTCGTAAGCTGCATTCATGGGCTGATGGGAAGGTCGCCGCATTCGATCGAGCGGATCGACATCCGCGGCCAGGCAGCATTGATCGACGCGGCCATAGAAGTCGGAGTGGAGCGTTTCGTCTACATTTCCGCGTTGGGTGCGTCACCTGACCATCCCTCGGCATTTTGGAGGGCAAAAGCGCGCACGGAGCAGCATCTGAAGGCTTCGGGACTGGACTACGTCATATTGCGCCCAAGTGCGTTTATGGACCTCTACGCGCACGATCTGATCGGCGCTGCAATCATGCGCGGAAAGACAGTTTTCGTGCTGGGCACGGGCACTACGCCCCGAAACATGATCGCAGTTGCG
>JANPKH010000352.1:0-8152 GCA_031425935.1 Gammaproteobacteria bacterium
CGAGTTTTATCTGATATGCGCGCCGCAACATGTTGCGGACATGGGCCTAAAGTATCCAGTTCAATATCGACAAAAACAGGGCTCGCCTTTTCATAAAGTAAACAATTGGCGGAAGGAATAAAACTTAAGGGCGTAGTAATCACTTCATCGCCTTCGGTTATTCCGCTTGCGACTACAGCCAAGTGAAGTGCAGCAGTTCCGGAGCTTACGGCTATTGCATGTTTGGCTCCAATGTAATTGGCCATAGCGCGTTCAAACTGGGGGGTTTTCTCGCCCATTGAAAGCATGCCGGATTTTAATACATCAACAACAACGCTGATGTCGCCATCATCAATAGTCGGCATTGCAAATTGAATAGCTGAAGTATTATTTCTTTCCATCATTAGCTACCCCACTATTATTGAAACCTTGCTGCATGAAGTACTTGTTAGCTTCTAATATTTTTTTAAGCTCGAGCTTGGAAATGAGATGATGTTGCGAGCTATATTCACCGCAAGGCAAGCTATGCTCATCAGGATAACAATTTGGATTTAGAATGTAGAAGCCAACACCTTCGTTTTCTTGCCATTGTATTTGTGCTGATTCTTCATTGGTGATTAATACTTCGTGGATTTTTTCGGTCGGCCTAGGCTCCTCAATTCGATACTCCAAGCCAAATTGCTGCTTATATAGTTCAAATAAATCATGTATCCGAAAAGATTTTAATTTCGGTACGACATAACAACCATTGTGCTGTAAAGCTTGTACAATTACTTGAATCGCTTGGTCTGCATCAATCATGAACCTGGTCATATCTTTGGAATATAAAGGCATTACTTTTTGCTGCTGAATGTGGTGCCAAATATTTGGCACCACCGAACCTGTAGAATCCCAAACATTGCCGTATACCACACTCGTTAAATGACAGGTTTCAGAGCCTAATATAAACATTTCACTCGCAGCAGCTTTTAATTTTCCGTAGAGAGTAGTTGGCAACTTCGCTTTATCAGTGGAAATAAATGTTGCTGCTGTTAAATATTCTTCACTGACTTTTCTGGAATTAATAGCACCATCAACAATAATCTCTTTGGCCATCTGCCAATTGCTTGCACACTTATCAATATGTTTTAATGATGCAGCCCATATGCCATAGTCATGCCCTTTGGTGTAGCTGCGCAACATGTCGTAATCGCGAATATCACAAATTGCGGTTTTTACTTGCGGGAATTTTTGCTCCAAAAGATAATGCTTGTGTTCATCTCTCGATACTATTGTAAGCTGGGCACCACGGGCCAACAGAAATGGAACCAATCTGGAGCCCAAAAATCCAGCGCCGCCACTGATAATTATTTTTTTGTCTTTAAAATTAATGTTTGATCTCCTGAATCTTTATATAACTTTATAAATCAATTTAACTTTGTAATTAACTATATGCCCAGCATAGCAATTGTTACAGCACTTTCACTGCCAATAATTTCTTATAGTGCCTCATTATTCGGTGAGGTAAAAGGCATTCACGATATTTTATATCCTGATGCGATATGGAGAACAACACATCCCTATTCCATTCTCACATTTGACGATGGCCCCGATCCGGATAAAACACCCGCTATTCTCGACAGTTTGTATCGCCACAACCAACAAGCTATTTTTTTTGTGGTGGGAGAAAAAGCAAAGCGATATCCACATATCATTCAAAGAATCCATAATGAAGGCCATTTACTGGGTAATCACTCATGGTCTCATGCATGGCTACCGCGACTATCCCGGTCCAAGCTTGAAAATGAAATAGCCTATTGTCAAACAGAGATACAGAATATAACAGGCGAATTACCAAAATATGCGCGACCACCTTATGGTCAAAAAGATTTCCGTTACTACCAACTACTCAGAAAATATCAATTAACACCAATTTTATGGTCACGAAATATTCACGATTATTATGGTTCAGAGCCTCATAAATTAGTTTGTCGCTTACAGAAAACAAAACCGGGCGAAATAATTCTTTGTCACGATGGCGATCGCCTAGCATTACACACACCGCAAGCAATAGAAAACTGGCTACAACAACGGCCAAACCTGGGCATATTTCTGTAGCATTTAATTGCTTGATTTTTATTGCTCAAACTTTTTAGGCGCAGGGTAGCGCACACCATGCCATATAATATCTGACCTTATTATGGCTTTTAATTGACAGTTAATGAGGATACAAAGAGCGAATATCGCTGCCGGAAAGTAAAGAAGAGACCAAACAGGATTAAAATTAAATGCCTTGTAAATAAGAGCAGCGGCTGCTTGAGAAAATAGCACTGGTACACTCCAAAAAGCCGCTAATGCTGCCCAAGGACCGCCTAAAATAAATGCATATGCCGTGCAGATTACAAACAGCAGCCACGGAATAATCGCTAAGCCAACAACCATTGCGATGGTCGCCAGTAAACTCGCCCCCTCATAAATGCTGCTGTATGTATTGCGAGTCCACCCGAACCAAGCGCTGCGCAAAGTGTTGTACATTTCCGTTTCATATAACCCACGATTGCCCAACAGCTTTAATTTAATATCTTTACTTTTTGCAATCCTGGCCAACCGGGTGTCATCATTAATCAATAATTTTACCTGTTCATGCCCGCCTAATTTCTTATAAGTTTTTACATGAATTAACATAAATGATCCGTTTGCATAAGCTGCTGGACTCGCACTGTTATTAACATTCAAAATACCCAAGCGCATAGCATGGATAAAACTAAAGATAGGCATATAGAACTTTTCCCAAGAAGTTTTGGTCGTTAACTGAGGCAACAAAGAAATAAATGTACTGCCGCTGGCCATAGCTTCATCATAGGCTAACCGCAATATGCGAGCAGAAAGAAATTTGCAGTCCGCATCGGTAAAACACAGCCATTCGCCGGTACAGTATTTTACACCTTGATGTATTGCGTGATTTTGGCCACCCCAGTTATTAGGAAGTTGAGTGAGATTAATTACGGTAAGCTTCGAGGGGTATTGCTTCTTGAGATTGGCGAGATTATTTTCGCTGCTTTCCTAACTCCTGTCATTTACCACAACTACCTCTAGATTTGGGTAGTCCTGTAAAAAAATAGAATTTACGCAATTTTCAATATTTCTTGCTTCGTTGCGAGCAGCTATTACAAGCGAAATACGCGGCAGATGCACGGGATCTAATTTTTCCGTGCGTTCTTCGAGCACAGGAAATTCTCGGCCCTTTTTAAAAAAATAGAAGGAAACAAAAACCATAAAGATTAGCTGAATTATTGCTAGCAAAAATAATACTGCGCAAGATGGCGTCATTACAATGCACTCCAAGGAGCATAAATATTAGCGGAGTTGTTCGACTGCTGATTAAGTGCTTGCAAGCGAATACGTGTTAAACTCAATCGAGCTGCAGCCACTTACAGAACTCTACTTACATGCAAAAAAACTCTTTGCCTCGTTACGGCTATTTTCTATCGTTAGCGATACCGATGATTACATTGAGCTACCTGTCTCTAGCCCCGCAAATTTTATGGCTACAATTGATATTTTTTTCTCTGCCGACCTGCCTAAATTTTTTAATAAAGTCAAATCTTGATGATTCTCGGCAACCAAAAAATAACGCGCATGCTGCCTCAGCGCTCTATGAAATTATTCCATTCTTCCACTTTGTGCTTCACTTTAGCAATCTCTTTTTAGCCGCTCATATGTTTTGTGTACACGGGTTTATGACAACCCAATCGGCTATCGGCTTCTGGCTTATCTTGCAAGCTTCTAGCTTGTCTGGCCCAATAGTAGGGCACGAATTAATTCATAGACGCAGTCATAGGATGAGATGGATAGGAAGACTACTTCTTGCAACAATTTTATATGAACATTTTTTTGTTGAGCACATTAGGGGGCACCACCGCAATGTCGGCCTAAAGGAGGACTTGGCAACAGCCTATTTCAATGAAAGCTATATGCAGTTTTTAAAAAGAAGCGTGCTCGGGCAATTTATGCATGCATGGGAACTTGAAAATACTCGATTAAAAAAAATGTCAGGTGGCATAAATTTGTTTAAGCACCAGGTTTTCCAAGGAGTAATAGTTGAAGTCTTGCTGATGCTCACTTTTTATATTATGTGGAAACTAAACGGATTAATTTTTTTTATGGCCCACGCAATAATAATGCACTTTATGGCGCAAACCTTTAATTATTTGCTGCATTGGGGATTAGAGCGAACGGAAAAGCAAAAACCATCAGATCCCTCCCTTTCTTGGGATTGCAATGATACCAATGTCATTTTTAGTATGCTGGCCATTTCGCGCCATGCATATCATCATGCAAACCCACAAAAACATTTTCACGCAATAAGATATAGCAAAGAAAGCCCTAAACTACCTCACAATATTATAAAGATGTTTTGGCTTGCTATAGCACAAAACAAACGTTACATAAGGATAATGACAAAACAGTTAGAAAAATATGATCGCTTACCTGTCAATCCAGAAATTGACTTTTAAAGTTTAAGTCGAACCCTATTTTTGAGTTAGATTGTACTTTGATTCGTTTCATTAAAGCTCCACCATAGACAGTTTGACTGCTAATAAACCCCGAAAAAAGAAGTATCAAACACATTATTTTTTTTCATTAAAATAATTTCCTTTAGGTGAACTGCACAAAAGTTTCGATAAGCGGTACCGCATGCGAGATCTGCCGTACAAACTGGGATCAAAGTAGCAGTAATTTAGTCTCCACCGCACCCACCACTACAACCAGAAGAACAACTATGTGTAGAATTTCCACCACAACCAAAAGTACCACAGCTACTACAACCGATATGGCTCGCGCAAAATGAATCATTGCTGGAGTTTTTACAATCTTTTGTGTAATAAAAGCCATCTGGAATACTTAAGTCTGTGTCTAATCTGAATAGTATTGGCAACCGACTTGGCGATTCCGGATTGATTTTCTCTCTCTTACAGGATAACTGCCAAGCTCTTTGAATGCCCTCTTGAGCAACAGTAGGAGTGCGCATAGCTTCGGCCGGAACGTGATGTAAAAATCTACCCAATGCTTTTGAGCAAAATAATTGATATTGTTTTGTAAAAAGAATAAATTCATGCCAAGCAACATCAACGACTTGCGATGGCATCGAAACAAATTTTTCTCCCGCAAGATTACATAAATGAAAGTATTCCCTAAGCCCCTTGGTAACTTCGCCAACCTGCATTGTAGTTAAATGTGGGTATTTCAACAAAATATTAGTTTTTACGGTTTGCGGAAAAATAAAAGTCTCAATATATTTACGCCGCCGATTATAAGCAGATTTCTTAAAGTACCTAAAAAGAAAAAATAGGCCTCCTGTTAGAATTCCGTACATTACTAATTTATTCATATCTTCCTACCTTGGTAACCAGATGTTGGAAAGCTAACGTCATACTATTTATGGGCTTTTCTGGTCAGCTGGATGATTGACACCGTCATAAATTTCAATATCGGATATAAGAAACGGATTTACACCTTCTAAACAACCAACGTTGTAACTATAAAAATGGGGATTTGAACGGCGCTGATGGTGGGTGTAAATACCACAAATTGAACAAAAATAATGTTTCGCTGTATTTGTATTGAACTGATAAAGCTTTAAAGCACTTTCCCCTTTAATAATTTTAATTCCTGAGAGTAGAACTGACGCCACAATTGCTCCTTTTCTACGACAAATTGAGCAATCACAACGTCTGGGATCAACAATACCGTCGGATAAGTCTATTTCAAGCTCTACTGCGCCGCAATGACAAGTAGCTTTATGCTTTGACAATATTTCTGTGTCACCTACCTTTTTAAGCATTTCGATACCCCTGACACTACGCCTAATTAATTTATTTTGCTCTGCAATGATTCACCCAAGATAGAGCATTGCATCAAACCTTAGATTTAAACTTAAACCAATTGTGAATTATTTTGTTCGTAGAAATAACAACGATGCGAGTGAATTGCGTAAAAATAATTATTATTGCTTTATTGAACCGCTCTTTAAACACAGGTTAATTAATCAAATGCGCTATCACTATTCCAATCTGCGGCATTGAAAAATCGACAACCTTTTGGCGCAACAGACATGATGGCTTCCTTAATGTATTTATGAACTAATAGCACAGAATTCTTTTCACTCAATTCAAAGATTAGACGATTTTGTAATTCAATTTTGCTTAAGACATCATCATCAAGTACTAATTTGTCAATCGAAAAAATTTTACCGTCTTTAAAATACTGCACATCAGAATTATTTTTATCCACACACGAAATTCGGTTCCAAACATGGAGATACCAATAGTCACGCGGTGTTGAAAATGGATCTTGTGGATTGCGAACTTTTGCGGGAACCAGTTGAATACCGTAAATGTTCATTGGCTGCAAAACATCTGCAATGAGTTTAGAAACAACAGGAGATGGCACTACATGATAATCAACCCATTCAAACTTGGGAGGAATCGGCTCACCGAGGCGAAACTTTACGGGCTCTTTATAGACGGCGGGCACACCGATACCAAAACCATCACTCAGCTGATCCCAGGAAAACATTGGGTAGTTGTCACTGTTTTCACTTTCTATTACATAATAATCATCTTGTAACATAAACTAATTTCCTATAACTAAGGGAAAGGTATTTAGCGGAAAAGCTATTGAGCTGCCTGCTTTTGTTAAGCCATGACTGCGCCCATTCGGGCAATTAGTATTTAGTTTATCCGTAACACTTTTCACTCCCGCACAGCCATTGCTGCTTAATTTATAATCCCGACCATCACCCGTTATTGTCCAGCTAAATTTATTGACTTTGCCTAACACTAATTCACTGTACTCATTAAGTTTTTCTACAAGGGAATTAGGATTATCACAATACTTTCCAGCTTTAATATCATTTGCAATATCATTTAAATCAGCTTTAATTTTTTGGGATAAGCCATCCCACCTGCAACACCATTGTCATGATTACCACGATGCAAGGGAACATGAAGCTGACACGCCAATGCCATCGCATATGGCAACATAACACCATTTTCTCGACAATTAATATCGTAACCGATTCAGTACACCAGATATTCCATGAATCATCATCCATTGCCTCACTGCAAATAAGATGATGAGCTTGAAGAGATCTTCCACCCGTATACCAACGATGTGTTGCTATATCACTAACAATATTTTTACTGAGCTTTGTACCACTGCCAATATTGTTACCCGATTTTTTTGCAAATTTGTGAACGGGTTTTTTACAATATTGACACGTCTTTTTATCCTCCACGGCGACAATTGCTGGTATTTCAACGGGCTCACCTAATTGGATGATTGATGCTACCTCGCATTAATTCGACACTTCATGAACACTGCCGCCACTAAGCTGATGCAAAAAAATTCGTGTTGCAGCCCCCATACCCAGAAAATACAAATGTCGCTTAAATCAATAATAGACATTTACAACTATGCCTTTTAAAAGGGAACATATATTTGAAGGAAACAGCTGTCAAGGCAATATTTATTAATGCACACTTGGATTCTGAATTAAGCGCATCTTCCTTGTATATGCTGCACATGTACCACCCTGTACAAAAATTTGAATACAAAAAAAAAGGCGGGCCGCTTGTGCAGGCCCGCCTTTTTACTAACTTATACTAGAAACTACTCGGTAAGACTAAATTATTTTTCTACAAAGGCACGCTCAATGACGTAATCACCTTGTTCGCCAATACGAGGCGATATTTTAAATCCTCGCGCATCTAACATTGCGCAAGTGTCGCGCAACATTTCTGGGCTACCGCACAACATGGCGCGATCATGCTCAGGGTTAAACGGTGGCAAACCTATATCGGCAAAGAACTTTCCGCTTTCAACTAAATCGGTCAAGCGGCCTTGGTTTTTAAAAGGTTCACGGGTAACCGAGGGGTAATATATTAATTTTTCACGCACTTCATCGCCAAAAAATTCATTGTGTGGCAATTCATTCATAATGAAATCCATATAGGCAACTTCACTCACAGTACGAACACCGTGAAAAAGAATAATTTTTTCAAATTTTTCGTATGCTGCTGGATCGCGTATTAAGCTTAAAAAAGGCGCGAGACCGGTGCCGGTACTGAGGTAATATAAATTTTTACCAGGCTTCAAATCATCTAATAATAGTGAGCCCGTGGGTTTGCGG
>JANPKH010000353.1:0-9451 GCA_031425935.1 Gammaproteobacteria bacterium
TTCGGCTGTTACAAGAATTTCATCTATCGTTTGTTGGCGCTGAGCTGCGGCTTGAGTTTGATACCATAGCACCATAGCGGCGACCGCTTCTTGTTGTTGCATCAACGAAGCCCCACTAGGGCCGACCATATTGTAATAATAACTGCTTGCATATGTGGTAGCGCTGACTAGCGCGGTAGAAAGTAGCATAAAGCAAGATAAAATCTTTTTCATGTTAATCCTTACAATTTAGTGTGTGTGTTGAGTTTTCAAAAACTTACAAGAAAAATATATTCGCGCCAAACAAATGAACTACGCGCCAATTTTTCAAATCGTTCTTCATGTATTTTTCGCTGCGCAGAATATATGATTAGAGGTAGGGGGTGGTAGCTGCCAATGTCTGCAAACGTGTGCGATATTGCCCATGGTTTTGTTTTTTTTGGCGTGCTATTTCGTGATATTAAAGCTAAATTAATTTGGTATACATTCCCTTCGCCATTTTACACAAATAAAGACAACACAATAAAATCACTACAAAAATAGCCATTATTTCAACATTTTTATGGTTCGATGTGTGGCAACTTGGCTTTAAGTGGTTGATTTACGCGGGTTATGGCGCTGCATGGCTTAATCGCTAGCTCTCGTAATGCTGAGGTCGGCGGTTCAAGTCTGATTCTAGTTACCATATAATTAGTGCGCGGAAAATTATGTAAGCCTTTTTATTGGGCCTCATAAAGTATCCTTAACCATAACAAATATATATCCACGAGGATGAAATCAAAAAAACGTATAACCTTTCGAAAAATTGGTCGATAGGGGTCGTAGTGATATTTTGTTAACCAACAAGACTTTTTGAATTTAAAAATGAAACGGTGCTTGTGAGTCTGCGTTTAAAAAATTTGGGACAGCAGTGACTCTGACCCCTTTAATTGTATGTAAACCAGAAGAGTTGCAGTTGTATTATTAAAATAAAGTCATTTGTTGGTGTCTTTTATGTGCACAAAGCGGTCATGTCATGAAATATTTAATTGTCATCTTGAGAAGTGGTATTGCCAGTTGTCCACATAGTTACGCGTTCAATAAGATTAAATGAAAAGCATCAATTAACTGCGAGCGCGCTCAAATCGCCGGTACATATTCACGAGAATGCAAAAAGCGAATACATGAAAAAAGTCTGGCCTTAGAAAGATATATAAATAGAAGGCATTTTGGCGGAGGCATGCACGTTGTTTAAAAATGTTGATATAGATAAATATTCGTTTGATGAGATTCCGCTCGATAGAGATTGTTATCTAATGAGCGAATATTACATAGATGAATTTGATAAAGCACTTTCGAAAATGCTTCAAAAGGAGAGCGGTAATCCATCCGCAGTCGGCTACGTCAGCTGCGTTTCCATAAGAAAAATAAATAGTAGCTCAATGGAATTATCTTGGTATGCCAATACATTCACTCGATTTCATGAAGTTTCAATAACTGTCCCAAAAGACGTGATAAAGATATGCGTGGGATGTTGGAAATACGATATTAAGCCTTATATATTTGTAAGCCACGAATGGCTGGAAGAGCTTTACTCTCGAGAATATTCTGTATTTGCCTTGGTCGACGCTATAGGTGTAAAAAAAGCGATCACAGAAAATACCATTAGTAAAAGTAAACTGATTGAATTACGAGATAAAATAGATAGACTCGCAGAGAGGGAGAATGAAATATCCTTTGTTTCATTTGCTGATAGTTTATTGCTAAAAACAAATTGGGATGTTGGCTATTTTCAAAAAAACATTAAATGCTCATACAATCCTGAAAAAATATTACACGTTATAAAAGAACTAGATCATATTTATCAAGAAGTTCTTGGCCTACCAATTTATGCCGTTATTACACAGGGAAGTAATGAATACAGCGGAGAATCGGTACTGCACATATCAAAAAGTCAAAATCACATCTGCCTAAATAGTTTGGGTGTCCCGTTTGCAGAGCTCCTTGCTATAGAGAGTTCAGCTAAACGTTCAATTAAATCAGGAGCTCATCCCCCTATGCAATTATATTTGGATGAACAATTTTATCGTTCATTACAATTTAAGCCCGAATTTAGAAAGAACGAAAAACCTAGCAGCATCTACGCTCCAATTATGAAGGACTGTCAATCAACTTATTTTTATTCTTCATGCGATGCACTGATTGAGAATCTTGATGACACAAAAAACATGGTTTTAGTGTGAAGAAGATATTTTTATTTTCACATGAAAATCCTAAATGATAAAAATTTGATAGGGTAGGAGTCAGGTAAGCCGGGGGTTGGCTTTAGCAGAAGCAATAAAGCGTAGTGGTTTTTTCAACGAAATGGAAAGAATGATGATGAAGATATATTTTTCGAGAGTGGTTCTGGCTTCGATTGTATTAATTGCGTTTCTATCGGGATGTGCATTTAAAGATAGTAAACAGCCCCCATCCCCGCCAGCCCCAGCACCAGTATCTAGTGCACCACCTCCAGCGCCTCCAGCACCGACAGTGCCAACAACACCTATATTGACTGACGACGGATGGCTACAGGAAGATGGGTACTATCAAAAGACAGTGCGCTACGGAACAACGAGAGTGGATAGTTGCAAGCAGCCGTCGAACGTCATTTGCAAAGATCCTCTCCTACGTCTCGACACGGGAAATGAAAAAGGCGAACAATCGATTAGCTACGGAGAGGCGGTAGTAAAAATACCTTACATTAAGGAGGTTGGTGGCACGGATGGAATGTCTCTAATCGTATTAAACCATAATATAGGTTGGGACAAATTTATCTCCAAGCTGGCAAATGATGATCTGCTTGTATTCATACACGGCTACAATACGTCATTTTCAGGTGCTGCAATTCGCTGCGCTCAACTTGCGCATGATACAAATTTCAAGGGCGAAGCTGTCTTTTTCAGTTGGCCATCAAAGGCGTGGGGAAGTTACAAGGATGACAAAGTTCGTGCTGATGAAAACTTTGATTTGTTAGCAGATTTTTTGCAAGATCTTTCAAGTAAAAACAACAAAAAAATTCATATTGTGGCCCATAGCATGGGCACATATATATTGATGAACTCATTGGCGATAATGAATGATCGAATGGTAAAAAATCCTAAACTGCTTGCTTCGCGTAAAGCTCAGAATAATGGAAAGATTTTCTCGCAAATAATCTTAGCTGCTCCTGATATTGCCAAAGAGGAATATCGAAAAAACTTTACCCAAAGTGATTTTTCAAAAATGGCTGACAATATAACCTTGTATTCCACAGATAATGATTGGGCTTTAAAAGCCTCTAGGTTGGTTAATTGGTCGATAGAAGATACCTCACAAGCCAGGCTTGGCGATTCAATGGAAGAATTCTTTGTCGTGGATGGAATGGATACTGTCGACACGAGAAAGGATGTCGGACCGCAAATTTTTGGGCACTCTTTTTATGCCGAGTATAGAAGTTTAGTTTCAGATATGCATTTGCTTTTGAATCATGAGGCAGACCCCGACGACCGAATGCTGCAAAAAGTAACAGATAGTAAAGGGCAAACTCTTTGGTTCATTCGAGACTAATTGTCCAATAAGTGTAAAAGATATTTAAAATTTACTTATTTAAGCTGTTAGAGCCCAGTAGAAATGTACCTTTATCCATACAATAGTGAATGGCCAGAAGAATATATAAAAGAGGAGCGAGCGATACTCGCTGCCTATATCGGGTCGATTCAATTACACCATATCGGTTCTACTGCGGTAGAAGGACTTTGTTCTAAAAATTGTATCGATATACTTGGGGTCGTTAGTGATTTAAGGCAAGTCAAAGTGAATTTGAGTTGCCTTCAAAATTTAGGCTTCAAATATAAAGGCAGCTACGGAATTGAAGGTAGAGAGTATTTCTCTAAGAAAGCAAGAAAAGTTCACTTTCATATATTCCAGGAAGGGAACGTCAATATTAAAAAGCATCTTGGCTTTGTTCAAATAATGAAATCCAGACCTGACCTCATAGCTGAATTAAACGGTCTAAAAATAGCGCTTGAAAGTAAATATCCTTTGGATAAAGACTCTTATCAAAAAGACAAAGTTTTCTTTTACAATGAAATACATAGAGTGCTCTAATAAATAAGGATAAATAGCGCGCAGCCGCTGTTTATCCGGCTTGTTGAACAAGCCCGCCACATGTCGGAGTGCCTCTTGTTAAGGAAATTGCTTAGGTTTTCATCATGTTCGCCCTGCGAAATGTGTACAGCTCGCTGCACTGATTTAATTAAACTCCCATCAATGGTCCACGGCTGGGTAACCCACCTATGCATGAAGCTTTTAAAATCTTTGTTCTCTCTACCATCATTGTTACCCTTTGGAATGCGTTTTTATTGTTGCAGGACAAGCGCGGTAACAGGTTGTTAAATCGGTGGTTTGCGGCATTTTTGATAGCGTTAACGATGCCGCAAATGGATCTCTATGCGAATCAGGTAGTGCAAGGGGGCATTTTTAAACTGGCTTTAGTCGCTTCAACGTTTCTGTGGCTTAAGGGCCCTTTTATATGGGTTTTTATCAAGGTTCTGACTCGCCAGGAATGGCGTGTTCGTCAAGTTGGGCTGCATTTTTTACCTTGGCTTTGCGTTCTTGTCACGGTTCTGAACTTCCCCCAAGCGGCTATGACCTGCACATTGCTTGGCATGTGTCATATGCTTGGCTACCTCCTCGTCTCGATATGGCGATTGGTGAAAATGCGGAAATATTTGGCTGATGTATGGTGCGGGTTCCAAAATTCGGCCTATTACTGGTTGCTCTATGTCATTGGTGGGGTAATGACGTTAGTTGCTGTCGATTTCGTAGTGATGTCGCTGGTTAATACTGGTTATCTAAATAACTACAACCTTCTCGATTATGTCGCGTTTCCCGGCTTCTCTGTGTACGTTGTCTCCGTTGCTTTTCTGAGCGTGTATCGCCCGGAGTTGCTGTTCCGCAAGGCCGCTGATGAAATTGGTGTTGCAACTGCTAAGGCCGCATTTGATAGTGATCAATTGCTACCTAAAGGACCTGAGCCAAAGGAGCGTCATCTTGAATTAGATATGTCGATAGTGCAGGCCCTGACGCAACAATTAACGCAGTTGATGCAAGATCAGCACATGTATCGGCAAAATGAATTATCCCTACCGGATTTAGCCGAACGCCTGGGTATCAGCGTACATCAGGTATCGGAGCTGCTAAACGTGCACTGTGGCCTGAGCTTTTACGATTATGTTAACGGCTATCGGCTCCAGTATGCCTGTCGTTTGCTTGCCGATCCCAATTGCCATTTACGCATATTGGATATTGCCTTTGAAGCTGGCTACAACAACAAAAATTCCTTTTACCGGGCCTTCAAAGATAACGTTGGTGTCACCCCAGCGTCTTATAGAGACACCGCGCTAGCTGCGGGGTCGGAACAGGTCACGCGGGCAATAGAAGTCTGATCCCGAGTCATTTTTTATAAAACGGGACGTTATTTCCGAGCGACATTTTTATCCTGCAGCCTCCGAATCTTACATATTCAAGGTTGCATTATGAGACACATTCTTTTTTCTCTATCTTTATCGATTGTTTTAGTTGGATGCGGCGGCAACGGTGACAGCACTAAGCCGCCGTTATCCGCCAGCAGCGACTCATCCACATCGTCGTCCGTCGCTGTGTCAAAGAGCTCCTCCAGTATCAGCAGCGTTCTTACAGCGACTTCATCCAGCCCATCCAGCCAAAGTAGCGTGAGTTCCGTGGCGAGCAGCACGGCCAGTTCCCTGCCTTTTACATTTACCTCTAATAGCTTTGTATCAGGAGCAAACATTCCTACTAAGTTTTCATGCTATGGCGCTGGTGTGAGTCCCCATTTGCAGTGGGAAATAATTTCATCAGACATTAAAAGTTTTGCGCTCATTATGGAAGACTATGACGCAGTTGCGATTGCCGGCCACCCCTATGTTCATTGGGCTGTCTATAACATTCCGGCTGACACACGCGAAATAACAGAGGGCGCAACACTTAATGCCATGCCGACGGGGAGTCAGCAGGCCATTAACCATGACGACACCTATCGGTATTCACCTGTTTGCCCCCCGGAAGGTACTGGCAATCATCGCTATTACTTCACGCTTTACGCGTTGAACACAGCAAATCTCGCGGTTGATCTGAATCATGTTTTAGAGCGCAGCCAATTTGAAGCCCTATACGCTAGTGCAATTATTCAGAAGGTTGATATTTTCGGCTCCTACATCTACAGATAGTCGGTGGCAGGAATTACGTTTGTGTAAGCATTTCACGAGCTAAGCCTGTGAAGGATTGGCTCGTAAAAGTGAGATTTAATTATGTGGATTGAGGAGAATGGCATGAGTTTCCCCATACGGCGTTTTGCAGTACTTCTGCTAATTTCAGCTATTTTATGGGGATGCGGGGGGCTGGGAGGCAAACAAAAAGCCAGTTCCCAGCCTGGTTCGATAACAAGTTCAGCTGTACCTTCAACGGCAAGTAGCAAAAACTCAAGCTCGATGCAATCAGAGGGAATTTCACAGCTTAAGCAAAAAATAGATGCTTATCTGATATCTAATCAACCCGCTGATACTGCCGGCGTCAGTGTGTTAGTCGTCAAAAACGGGGTGCTCGCTTACAGCGGCGGTAAAGGTATGGCCGACATATCGTCAAGTGTTGCCATCGCGAGTGATACTGGTTTCAGGTTGGCATCGGTAAGCAAAATTTTTACCGCGTTGGCCATTATGCAGTTAGTGGAAAAAGGAGCGTTGAAAGTTACGGATTCCCTGTTGGACTTTATTCCCGAACTACCGCAATCCTGGCGCAACATTACCATTGAACATCTACTTACTCATACCTCCGGTATTTACGACATTATCAATGACGGATGGCATCCGGAAATTCTAAACGCCATGACGCACAGCAAATTAATTAGCTACTTGATTAATCATCCTGCTCTTGAATTTGAGCCTGGAACCCGACACGACTACAGCAACACTGGTTTTATGTTGCTGGCAACCGTTGTAGAGCGGAAATCTGGCCTCAGTTTCCCGGACTATATGCAACAAAATATATTTGGCCCAGCGAATATGCATGGCTCATACATCAACGACGAAAACCAGGAAATAAAATACGGCGATGCCCTTAATTATGCACGTTTGCGCACCTATTATGGCATCACTACCTTTTTCAAAGGCAGCATGGCGCAAGTAAGTTCAAGGGACGATTTTTTTAATTTCTTTGCCGCTATGCGCGATAACAAATTAGTCTCTGCAAAAACACTGGCAGCTATGTCTCGCCCGCATGTGACTGCTCGTGGAATCACCGCACCAAACGGGTATGGTTTTTTTATAGTAGATAATTATCTGGCGCACGATGGCCAATGGGACGGATTTGAAACCGAGTTTATGATGAGTAAATCCCAAAATATTGATTTCGTAATCATCACCAATTCCGGGAGTGCGGGCAGAGGGCATATTGATGCTATTAGAAATATTATTTTTTCTACGGCGTTTTAGGTTGGTCATTTCTACTGATTTTTATAAAATAATTTTTTGAGATTTTCTATGGAGAAAAATAGGCTGTTGTTTAAAGTTAACCAATTTAGGAAATGAATAATGAATGTCGCATCACCATTTTTATTGCATGCCGTCACTGCAGCAGCAAGTATTGTGGCTAACGTAATATTTAGTAAACGCATAATTGCTCCTATTGGACATAAAGGTGCCAGGCCGTTGTTATATTTCGCAGCGAAATTACTGGGGCCTTCACAGAACAAGCGTGTCGCAAATTAAATGCAATGTCCCTGAGCGCGTGGTGAGCGGTTGAGCCAAAACTTCCAGCGGTTCAACCATGGGGTGAATGGCAAACCGGTATTTCCACAGCTATGACGAAAAAAAATTGCTGCACTTACCTTTCCCCTGCCTCAGTCGCTTTAATCCCTGTCAAGTCTCAATTAATCCTATGATAAATTTATCCTTCGGTTTCTTGTTTTAAATCAAAAATCCTGACATTAAGGGCTGCTACTATTCACCCACATTGCCGGTAGTGGTTATAGGTAGTGCGGGTCTTTTCGTATGGCTCCGATAAAAAATAGCCAGACTGTAAAAATAACGATAAAAATAGGGGTATTCGCGATGTTTAAAGCTTTTCTTGTTTATTCCCACTTAATTGCAGCATGTCTTGCAATTGCGATTATTTATTTTCAGGACAGTGCGTTGATGTCCACGCGCGGACGTGCATTGAATCAAAAGGCAATCGACGAGCTCAAGCGTAACGCCAATCTTATTATCACCGTCTTGATCATGTTGTGGGTTAGCGGGCTGGCATTGGTGATACTGGGGCAATCAAATAATCCAGAATATTTAATGAACCAAAAACTCTGGGCCAAGTTTACGGTTGTTAGTATTCTTACTCTCAATGGTTTGGTATTACATGCTCACAGCTTTCCTATAGTTACATCACCTAAAGGTATTTTAGGTTCAACAGGGTCTGACCAATTATTGGTGTTCGTTACCGCCGTTATTTCTCTCGTGTCCTGGCTGTTCGCCTGCTACCTTGGCATTGCGCGCCACTGGAATAATGTTGCTCCTTACACTTATGTGATGACGGTGTATGTGGTGATTCTTTCAATCAGTATGATTGGGGGATTACTTTATTTGCGGTACTGGCGTACTGGTAGTGTTCCATTTATGCATAAATTTTTATAAGCGTATTTCTTCATCACCGTTGGCAATATTGCGCAGGGCATTCATATCACTAATGGAAATTTCTCTGTTGTCGACGGTGATCACTTTATTTTTTTGCAAGCGCGTAAAAATTCGGCTAACGGTTTCAATCGTTAGGCCTAAGAAATTTCCAATATCAATGCGTGACATAGGCAAGATGAAAACACTAGCAGATAGATTGCGACGACTATTGCTGGAGGAAATATTCAACAATAAAGTTGCAACTTTTGTTTCGGCGCTACCTTTGCTAAGTAGAGTAATGAGTTGTTGATCCTGAGTAATTTCACGACCCATTAATTGCAGAAAGTGGCGCTGCAATGTGGGCACTTGTAGGCTTAATTCTTCTAGACGGTGAAAAGGAATTTCACACACTGATGAGGTTTCAAGAGCAATGACTGAATTGGTGTAAACATTATCGGCTAAACCATCCATGCCTACGACTTCACCAGGGAGATAAAATCCCGTGATTTGTTCGTCACCTTTTTCGCTCATACTGACAGATTTCACCGCACCAGAACGTATGGCGAAGACTGCATCAAAAGTTTCATTAGCGCGGTATAAGTATTCACCCTTCTTGAGTGGTTTACCGCGTTGAACAATCCGATTTAGTTTGTCTATCTCATCCATCTGTAAGCTAACGGGTAAGCAAATAGAATTCATGCGGCAATTTCCGCAACTGAGCTGCTTATTGTGCGCGCACTGAATATCATTTTTTAATTCAGGAAAATTCATATTATTCATAAAAATTGCTACTA
>JANPKH010000354.1:0-3444 GCA_031425935.1 Gammaproteobacteria bacterium
ACAATCCGCACTTAATAATCTAACTGCTCTTGCATTTTACTTCCGGTATACGGATGAAGTTTTCCATGTATTAGTACTTAACAGTCTATTCGAAATTGAAGGCCGTATATTTCCAGAATTTATATCAGAAATAAAGCCAAAAGCCTTTTTATAACAATTATTTACAATGCACGCCAAACCAAGTCGGAGATATACGGGTTGGAAATTGCCTTATTTGTGTGGACATGCAATGGACATAACTTACATAGATATACTTGGTGTCTGTATTAACATAATCTATATGCGAAGTTAAAATTGTCGTTGGATTATTATCTGTTTTAGCCGTACTGATTCATTAATTCGCTTCGCACACTATCAATTGATTCGCTGTAACAGGTCTGCATTAACTTCTCTCTTATTTCAGTGTCGGTTTCTTCCAAAACATCTAAGCATAAAGCCCGAATGAGCTGGTCATCTGTTGCAGTGGCCACTACGCGCAACGTGGTTAAAGCTTTGATTAAATTTATCGACGCCATTTTACTTTCCTTTGATTCACTTAAAGACTCACATCCCATTTTCCAACCTCAATTCATTTCTTTGCTGTCGTTAAATTGCGACACCTTTTTTATAATGCGTAACTAATAATTTGTAAATTGTTCAGGAGTCCAATCCAAATTCTTCGTGCGATTGGCGCTCATACCGCTTAATCTCGTCTTCTCTTGACTCGAAGAATTTCATGAAATTGGAGACTATCAGGTCGTTGCCAATTTCATCGCGGCTCTTTAACCTTATGCCCGACGGATAGCTCGTTGCTGAGTTTAAGGTGCGTGGAAAAGAAACAATTTCATATTTCATGTCGATCGAAACTCCGAACACCGATCTCTTTGAAATTTGATCTTCGAAGGAAATATAGGCTTTATATTTGTGACTCTTTACCTTTACGTTTTTCGCATGTAACCTCAGTTGGGACGCGATGCATTCCAGAGTAGGAATCACTGTTTCATTTTTCCTTCCTGGTTCATTTTCCAACACGGCAAGAATAATGATAACTTGAAAGTTAGGGCATCTATGATTTTGCGAGCTGACCGCCTAACAAACTAAGACAACTTACTTGCCTAAGCCAATTATTGGTAACGCGCCCGAGGGAATCATCTGCGTAGGCAAAACCCCGTTCCATTTTTCGGCCTGTGTGAGTGCAACCAAGTCGGGACTGTCGCGCAACGCTTTTCCCCGTGCGGCAATTGCAGCAGCCTCAGCATCCCCTCTAAGACGAATGGCATCAGCTTCTGCCTTAGCCTTAGTTACAACAATGTCCGCTTGTATTTTCTCACGCTCCCAATTTTGTTTGACCTTTTGAACCTCAACCTCAGCAAGCATTCGTTCTTCGATACTTTTTTCATATGAAGCAGAAAAATTTATATTTTCAATTTGAATACTTTCTATGATAACTTCCTTGGTCATTGTTTCAGTTATTGCACTTAGAACATCTGTGTTTAACTTTGCTCTTTCCTGAATTGCCGTTACAGCATTGTATTGCCCGAAAACGTTTTTTAACTCTTGATTCATTCTCGGCGTAATGAGCCGATCTATCATTTCTGCTTCGCCGCCATACGATTCATAAATCTTCATCGACATGTCGGAAGGCATTCGATAGTTAATACTGATACTGAGTTCAGCGGGCTGCTGGTCACGTGAGTATGTGTGTATATCTTTGTAGCTGACCTTTCTCGTTTGCGTCGATATGCGCTTAATATCATCAACAAGCGGTAACTTGAAATGGAGGCCAGGGCCGGTGGTTTTTATTGCAGCACCATAACGAAGAACAACGGCTTGTTCACCTTGATCCACGGTGTAGAACCCACCAAATGCCAACATAAACACGAATAAAGCAATGAGGATTAAAACTGCGCCTTTCTCAAAGCTTTTTTGACCAAAATTTTCTATTTGCATAATTAACCTTATCTCTTTATTGGTGAATTTAAAATCGAAAAATCCGCATGATTAAAGGCGCGCCGCGGTTTATAGATTGCTCAAGGATTACAGCACCATCGGCAGCATGCAAATGTTTATGTATCGCCATTTTTCTGTTGCTGACACCTCCCGAACGGGAGCGTAATATTATGCAAGGGGGAGGAATCGAAAATTTAATCCACCTCAACCATAAAACTTTATACATTTTCCGATCTTCCTATTTGATGTAATTAATGCTTTATAGCAAAAATAGCTTTCTAGTTATGTTTGTGATCTGCTTATTTTAAGATCCACTATATCTGCTAGACTTCTCAATTCGTTTGCCAAAAATACCAAATCAGCAGGCTCGTGGTCTGGTACAAAGCCGTCTGCCTGAACTACATAGTCGCGGGTCAGTAACTAATGCAATAAAGAGGTAAGCGATATTTCTACTTGACGTTCAAATGCACAAATAAATAATCCCTTTTCATTTGAGTTTGGAAACTCCAGCGTCACATCAAAATCAATAGTATTTTTCATCTGATTTTCTGCCTAAATAAAATATTTTCCAGCGGTCAAACAATTCTTTTCATGCATCTTCCAATCAACCCATTAGTACGTTTATGTTAACAGCGAAATCTGGGTGGCCGCATTTACCCAAAACATTTGGGCGCGATCTAACATAACCGAATTGACTTTGTTTGATCGTTTCGCCTACAGGCAAAACCCCGTAACGTAAGTAAAAAAACTTCATTAAGAATTCATCTTGTGTAGCTAGATGCCCAACGTGCCAAAACTTATCAGTGAGTAAACTGGTAGAAGCTTCGATGCTCTCAATTAACTCTCTATGCTCATCAAGACGTTTTGCAATACTTTTAGCAAAATCCAACTCCTTGACATCAAATGTCTTTGCGTCTTGACCAACTTTTTTAGCAATTGCAACGTGCCGACTGTAGGCCCACACTAACAATGCTAATAGGAGTACAACGATAAAAATTAACGTTATCATATTCCAACCTTATATCTTAAAGTTATTCGGGTCATTAATACACTCGTTCCATTTTGAATTAATTTTTATGAAAATCTTTCAAGGCGGCTAACGCCTTAGGTGTTCCTATTTTATTTAAAGCACCTATCGCTTCTTCTCGAACATACTTTTGGCGATCACTTAACGCTATTACTAAGCTCGGAATAGATTTCTCAGCTTCCAGCCCTAACTCACCTAACGCCTTAGCAGATTGACTACGTGCCAGCCAATAAAAATCATTTTTAAGCGTATAAATAAGATTATCCATTATTGGCAATGTTTCCGGCGCAAGATGTGCTAAATAGCGAGCCGCCTCTCCTCTTGGCGAATGCTCTTCATTTTTAAGCTGCTGCACAAGCCGAGGAATCTCGCTATTTGTAAATTTTTTAAATGCTTGTTTTCCCTCTAATGTTCCAATCTTTCTCAATGCTTCAGCGGCACAGTATCTAGTCCACTCTTCCTTATCCTCTAGAAATGGCAAAATATAA
>JANPKH010000355.1:0-16022 GCA_031425935.1 Gammaproteobacteria bacterium
GAGCACTTGGACGAATATAACCTACTGCACCAATGCCGCGTCGCAATAACGATACTTGATAATCAAACCCACCTGGATTAACAAAGCCACGCGGCTTTTTTAGTTTCACCAACAGTCGCCAGTTTTCGCCAGTTTTTACACGCAATTTATCATAGCTACTAAGGCTGATTTTTTTAGGGAAGCTAATAAAAGTACTGGTGTCATCGCCAATAGCATAGGCTTTTGCTACAACGAAGTTAAACTGCTGTCGGCGACCATCCTCCTCCGGCAAATCAATAATTTTACCTTCCACAATAATATCTTGTGCCACCAATTCATTAGCCAATTGTAGGGCGAGATATTGATGCCCGGAAAAAATACCATAACCTAACCCTAGGACGAATGCTAAAGGAAGGATGGCAAAAATCTTTTTTCGAACAAAAAAAAGTGTAGGCAGTAAAACAATAAAAAAAGCAGATACATATAGTAGAGGTGGTAGTGCTGACAAATAACCCGTCACTACAATACCAAGGGAGAAAATTAAAAAGATACTTGTCATATACCATCCGTGGTGAGCATTACCAAAAATAAAATTAAACACCTCGCCGCAAGCAGCGAGGTATATTTTTGTTTCAAAAATCTATTCCATGGCAAGCCACAGGGAATTTAACCCTCGCTTGCGATTAAAATTTAGCTATTTAAACAAACACCTGTACCACGTAAACCACAATAGCCATTGGGAGTCTTCGCTAAATATTGTTGGTGATAAGGTTCAGCATAATAAAAATGGATCGCTGATAAAATTTCTGTTGTGATTTTGGCCAATCCAGCTTGCATTAAACTTTCTTGATAGTCTTTTTTTGTTTGTTCAGCCAAAGCTTGTTGCTCTGCAGTAAAGGTATAAATACCTGAGCGATACTGAGTACCACGATCGTTTCCCTGACGCATGCCCTGTGTAGGATCATGCGATTCCCAAAATACTTTTAATAATTTTTCCAAGCTTATCTTAGCCGGATCAAATACCACTAAGACAACTTCATTGTGCCCTGTTAAGCCAGAACAAACTTCTTCATAAGTTGGATTTTTTGTATAACCTGCAGCGTAGCCAGCTGCAGTGACATAAACACCCGGCTGCTGCCAAAAGCGGCGCTCGGCGCCCCAGAAACAACCCAGTCCAAAAATAATTTTTTCCATCCCAGCAGGAAAAGGCTCCTGCAGGGGATGGCCCAACACATCATGCGGCTGTGTAAGGACCATAGATTCACTACGCCCCGGCAAAGCTTGATCGGGAGTAGGGAGAGATAATTTTTTATCTACAAAAATCATTAATGTTTAGTACTCTTTAAAGAAATAACTACTTATAACTACTTCAAACTATTTAGAAGAAACGACTATTGTGTATTTTATTCCATACACTAAACAATGCTCGCTCTACCACTACTTGTGCTGCTAAGCCTAATTTTTCTGGCAAAGATTTTTTAATTGAATATGCGACTTCAAAAATATCCGCCGTATCAGCTTGCGCCAATAAATATTCATCACTGGTTTGCAATTGATCAATTAAATTAACGCCTAGTGCGCGGCGACCAAACCAAATTTCACCGGTTGCTACAGTTTCTATATCTACCTGAGCGCGATGCTCGCTAACAAATTCTTTAAATAGCACATGGGTATCTTCTATATCTTCTACGAATTTTTCGCGTCCTTTGTTGGTGTTCTCACCAAACATAGTAACGGTGCGTTTATATTCGCCTGCCGTAAACATTTCAAAATCGATATCATTTTTCTTTAATAGACGATGGAAATTAGGCAGCTGTGCAACCACACCAATAGAACCTAAAATTGCAAAAGGTGCAGCGATAATTTTATTGGCAACACAAGCCATCATGTAGCCACCGGAAGCTGCAACCTTATCAACACACACCGTAAGAGGGATTTGTTTATTGGTAATGCGCGCCAATTGACTGGATGCCAAACCATAACTATGCACCATACCGCCGCCACTTTCGACTTTAACAACTACTTCATCTTGCGGAGTTGCAAGGGTTAATACAGCGCTGATTTCTTCGCGCAAGTTCTCACATGCAGATGCTTTTATGTCACCGATAAATTCCATAACAAACACACGCTTTTTATGCTCACTTACAGCCGCCACATCAACAATTTTTTCTTTTGTATGACTTTTTAATTTCTGTTTGGCTAATTTTTTTTGATCATCTTTTTCTTGTTTTAAGCGTTTTTTCTCATCTTTCTCGTGCTGCTTAAATTGTTCTTCATCAAGAACCGCCTCTTGCAAAGCTTCACGCATAGCATCAAATTTTTCATTGAGTTTGCTGACATGAATTTGACCTTTATCTGAACGTTTACCCCTCATACTTGAAGAAACAATTAAGGTGATGACAACAAACACTGCAATAAGAAAGGTAACCGTTTTTGCTAAAAACAAACCATAATTCGTTAAAAATTCCAAAACATAAACTCCACTGATTAAAAATTAATGCCACTCTGCTACGGCTTTACTTGCCACGTCATTGAGCGGCCGCGCCACCAAACCGGTGTTAGACAAACTGATTTCGTACAAAGCACCATGCTTCATAGGTAAATACGTGGCACTACCATAACGTGCATCAACAACAGAAACCCACTTTGCGTGCTCATTCAGAACGCGCCACACGTCAATTTTATAAGGCGTATCAGTAATAGAAAAAACTGAACGCTTGGCAGTAGTTTCCTTTTCAATATCAAAATAACGGCCGCTTAACCTATCCAAGCGATATGCGGGTTTAATCCCAAAGCCAGAAAAATACCCTTTCCATTTAATGATGCGTGCATCCAATTGCCATTGATCTCCATATAAATTGAAACGTTGCTGTTTTCCTGTTTTTGCGTCTACCAGAATAGCAACAAAATATTGTTCTTCTATAGTTTCAAAATTAATAGTGGCAACCGGTTGTTCGGATAAAATTTGCTTGTAACTGTAAATATCAAAAGCAATAGCACCTACTCCAAGTGCAAACACTATCAAACCTAACCCAAACATGCCCCTCAACCAACCCATCAACCAACTATTCTGCCATAAAATCCTTACGGCGTTATAAACGATAAATAAGGCAATAAGAGCAACAGAAAAGGCCAGCAATGTGTACAGCATACAATTTCCTATTTGATACTTGCATGCAACGTTTGTCGTTGCTGCACAAAAGTATTAATTAAACGACCCGATATCGTTGCCGCAGACGGCACGTTCGGCAATTGATTGTAATGATACCAAGCAGCAGTAAGAATTTCTTTTTGATCCGCTATAATATCACCACTCACAAAATCGGCAAAATAACCCAACATGAGCTGCCCTGGAAATGGCCAAGGCTGACTGGCGATATATCGAATATTGTTCACACTAACACTTACTTCCTCCATCACTTCGCGCCCAACGGTTTGCTCGGGGCTTTCGCCGATCTCTATAAATCCTGCAAGACAACTAAAAATTTCACTACGTGACTTAGCATGGTGCGCTAATAAACAATAATCACCCCGAGTAACCAAAACAATAACGCACGGGGATAAACGTGGGTAAAAATCTAGCAGACAATCATTACATGTTTTAGCAAGATCATTTTGATGTTGTTGTGTTGGTTTGCCGCAACGCCCGCAATACTGATGATCCAGATGCCAGCGAAGAATTTGTAAAGCACGACCCGCTAATTGAAAGTAATCGTCAGAAATAAGACCGAGTTGGGAACGTAAGTTCAACCATTGGTAGCCAACTATCTCTTGTTTGCTTGTAGCAACAACCCAGAATTGCTCATGTTTATTTGCAACAATCGAGTATTGCAAGTTGATCTGCACGTTTAAGCAAGAAATTTCATTTTCGTTAAATACAACTAAACTACCATTTGTTAAACAAAGTAGATGGTCATTAGCAACAACAAAATATTTTCCAGCATTTTTAATAATACCCATCTTCTTACATAAACTCTTAAACTACTTTATACCCTAGCGCCTCTAAGCTTTCCTCAGCAATACGCAATATATCGGTATCAGCATTTTTATCAATTTTTAAACTATCTAAGTAATATTCAACACTAATAATGGCATCAGCAAATGTTTCTAACATATGTTGAACCGCTGCTTGTTGTTCATCCTCCAGTAGGGATTCGCTAATAAATTTCATGCAGCCAGCCAATACTTTGGCGGCACGTGGCAAACCTAAAACAAACATACTACCGCGAACGCTATCCAATGTAGGGGTAATATTTATGATGTGCGTCCTATCGTAATTTGATTCAGCAAAAGCACTAAGAGCACGTTTAACCATTGCCAAACCTAACTCGGCCTCATCAATAACTAATTTTTCTGCTTCAGCAATTTGATTATTTGCCATAGCATCATCGCGAGTTAGCGCATTAATTTTTGCCAGCTTATCGTCAGACATATTAGTCTTACTTAAACCGGCAATGGTGCTTTCTACGTATAACAATGTATCAGCAACACCCAAATATTCTTCTGCCGACACTGCTTTTCCGGCTTCTTTCCAGTTCTGAATTTTTTCAATTTCTTGTTTCAAACTATTACTGGGTGAAACCAAGCCTACAATGGCTAGAATTTCAGCTACCTTTTTAAGTGTATCTACTAATTCAGGTGCATCTGCCAGAACTTCCGCGCCGTTTTGTGCAGCACTTTCCAAAATGTTTTTGGTACTGTGTAATTCATCTGTCAGCACTGCCACCATTGAATTAATAGTGTTAATGCTAGGCCCTTTTAAAAATTCCATTTCACGCGCCAACTCTGCATCACCATAACCTAGCGGTCGTACGCCACAAGCAGTTACAACAGCCATCGATTTTGTCGTACTGGATTTTGATAGAGCCAGCAGATACAACAATTCTTTTACCAAGGGCGCATCAGGTTCGCGATTAAACACAGCGCGACCTTCAAACTGTAAGCGTTTTATTTCGCGATCTATACCACTAAATAACATTTTTCGGCTTTTAGTAATGCGTAAATTTTCTTCATGAATGGCACTTAATGTTGCATTAGCTATCCACCATAAATTGCCGACTGGCGTTGCGCCACAGATAGACTCCAGCCTTTCGAGTGCACGACACATGATAGCGAACGAGGATTTAATTTGACGCCCTTGCAATACTTTCAGCAGCCCTGCTTGATACATGTGGCGTAAGCGACGCACTATGATTGATATGTCTTCTTGGGTAGCGACAGCTTGAACAGTAGCTGAGCGGTTAACTTTGCGCGGTTCAAATGCAAAATAATAACTTTCTGGCAATGAGGGCGCACGGCGCGCTTGACGTAATTCATTGATATAAGGAATCAAGAGTAGAGCCATGCTGCGGGAGGTTTGCGCACAAAATTCTAAATAGCGTGGCAACATGAAAAATGCAGATGTCAGCAATTCTAATTTTTTGTCGATGCCAGCATCATCACCTAAGGTAATTTCATTAATATGCTCTACCAACTCTTGCGCAAGCAGATCAATTCCTTTCAGCTGGATTAAACTTAAAATCCCGCGAATTTGCTTAATACCATCAATACAGCTTTGCAGTAACTCGCCGTTCGTTCTATCGGTTGAAAACTGTTCCAGACGAATGGCAGATTGTTCGATGGTAGCGATCAACTCATCGTGTACCATTTTTAACGAGGCACCGTTAAAGGTTTCAGTTGCGCTCATAATGCATTCCTAATGTTATCTAATACTTTGACTGTATCTCACCTGCGGAGATTATGCCCGTTCTTTGCTGCTTGCTCGCCAAGAATGCTAATTGTTTCTCAAAAGTCAGCCGATAACCTCTGTTAAAGGCCAGAACTGTTTTTATTGATTAGGTGATGTTTGTTTCAACCAGACACAACTGCCATTACTGCTCTTGTTAATACTAGCCAACTTTTGCTCATGTGCGGCTAGTTCTTCACTATTTGCGATAATAATTGGCAAGGCTTTACGCGTTATAGAAAGACGTTTGATTTCACTAATGCCTTCACTGGCATCCTTGTTACTTTGGTTACCACCCAGCGACAATGCTGTTTGGCCGCCTGTCATCAATAAATACACATCCGCTAGAATTTCTGCATCGAGCAAAGCGCCGTGAAGATCACGCTGTGAATTATCAACACCATAACGTTTACAAAGGGCATCCAAATTATTCTTTTGCCCTGGGTGTTTAGCACGCGCCAGCAATAAGGTATCTATTACTTTCGAACGCGTTTCCATGTAGGCAGGCTTAGGCGACAACCGGCCAAACTCAGCGTTGATAAAGCCAATATCAAACGCCGCATTATGAATAATCAAATCAGCCTCGCCCACAAATGCAATGAAATCAGCAGCTACATCGCTGAATTTGGGCTTATCTGCGAGCATTTCCGTACTAATGCCATGTACTCGAAATGCGCCTTCATCAATCTCGCGCTCGGGGTTGATGTAGCAATGAAAATGTTTTCCGGTCAAACGACGATTAAATAATTCAACACAACCAATTTCAATGATGCGGTGGCCCAGCGAAGCTTCCAGGCCAGTAGTTTCGGTGTCTAATACTATTTGACGCATATTTCTCTTCTATTTTTATATTAAGGAGGATAGATCTTAAAGTGAATACTAAGTATTAAGGTTGATAGATGTTAAAAAAAGCCCAGTTATTTAAGAGTGCCTGCAGTTAGCATTTCAATCCCACGATTCGCAAGACTATCGGCAATTTCGTTCTCACGATGCCCGGTGTGCCCACGCACCCAACGCCACTCAACCTGATGACGCTGATTTTGTTCGTCTAAACGCTGCCATAAATCCACATTTTTAACCGGCTGCTTCGCCGCCGTGCGCCACCCGTTGCGCTTCCAGCCCACCATCCATTCAGTAATTCCTTTGCGAACATACTGTGAATCGGTGGTGAGAATGACATTACACGGCTCTTTCAACGCGCTTAGGCCCTCAATGGCTGCCATTAACTCCATACGATTATTGGTGCTATTCGCTTCACCACCACTGATGGATTTTTCAATACCATCACAACGCAATAAAGCCCCCCAGCCACCTGGGCCAGGGTTGCCTTTGCAAGCACCATCGGTAAACAACTCAACTGTTTTCAATACATTTCTCAATTATGAATATTCAAATCTCAGGATTTTTTGCATGAACATCTACCGACTGAGAAGATGTTTGGCGTTTCGCACGCCCCAAAATTTTCGTGACACCCCAACCACGCAAAGCTGCATAACCTTGCCATTCGGGCTTCAATGGTGTCATAGCAAGATGATCCTTGCGTGCAACTATCACATATATGCCCCCCCAAGGCAGGCGCCACCGTTTGCTCCAGCGTTCCAACCATTGCGAGTATTGAAGGGCTTGTGGATCCTGTACTGGCGGCCGATAAAACCCCTGTTGCACAACCACCGGCTCAAGATCTAAAACAGCCAACCAATCTAACACTCGCCCTAAACGTATTGACTGATGACGCCATTGCGGCGATTTACTTAAGAAACGTGCACACCACCGAGCCAGCCCAAACAAACTCCAGGGATTAAAGCCAACCACAATAAGATATCCACGCGACATGAGCACACCCGCCGCTTCCCGCAACACATGATGCGGGCTTTGGCTGTAGTCAAGCACATGGTGGAGTAACACCACATCAATAGAGTTAGCAGGTAACGGCAGATGATTAAAATCGGCTAACGCAGATATACAAGGATTTGACTCCACGTGAGGATAGAGCGCAAAGCGATGAGAAATGCGACTGGATTGCATTAAATCAATGTGATCTACAACACTCAATTGCAGTAACTGATAGCCAAACAGGTTACGTAGCTGTTCATCAATTAATAACTGCTCCTCTGCCAGCAAGACCTTGCCCAGAGGTGAAGCAAACCATATGCTGAGTGGCTTAAGAGAGCTGCGTAACGGTAAAACACCAAACCGCTTACGCCATAGCAAACGGCCGCGAACAATCAAGCGTTGAACTGCAGTGAAAAAACGGCTTCCCGGAAAGAGGTGATGCATGCTTTATTCTCACAAAAAGCAGAAAGATTGTATGTGGCTCAGCGGCGAATTATAGAAGATCAGGAGAGAGGATATATTGCAAATTCATCCCATACCGGCATTCAATGACAATTATTTTTGGCTTATTCAGCCGGAAGCACAACAATCTGCAGCCTATATCGTGGATCCCGGTGCGGCTGACCCCGTTTTTAAGGCAGTCGCAGCGCATAAATTAACCTTAGCAGGAATCTTGCTTACTCATCACCATCATGACCATATTGACGGCGCAACAGAACTTAGCCAAACCCTCAACATTCCTATTTACGGCCCACGATCACCCAAAATTCCACAAGTTACACATTATTTAGCTGATGGGGACGATTTAACACTATGGCCATTTCGCGCCAAAATCATGGCATTGCCAGGGCATACTCTGGACCATATAGGCTATTTAATAAAACCTGAACACAGCCAGCCGCGTTTATTTTGTGGGGATACTTTGTTTGCTGCAGGCTGTGGGCGTTTATTTGATGGGAATATCGATCAATTATTTCAATCATTGCAGAAGATTGCGCAACTCCCCGATGACACCCTCATCTATTGCGCGCACGAATATACACTCGACAATATTCGTTTTGCGCTTTTTATAGAACCCGACAACGCCAACCTCATCACCCGCCAGTTCAATGCAACGCAGAAACGCCAACAACACATACCAACAATACCTAACTCACTAAACCTTGAAAAACAAACTAATCCATTTTTACGGTGTCATTTACCCAACATTCGTAACCGAGTGGAACAATTAACCCAACAAACGACACTTACCGATATTGAGGTATTCACCCACTTGCGGCGCATAAAAGATCATTTTTGAGAACTCGCACGGGGGCGTAAGTTGACCCTCCCTAGCTCAAGCCCTAAAATCCCTTTGCTTTTGCAATCCTCTATTGAGCTAATATTCTATGATTTTTATTACCAAACCGCTTATTAACAGCTCATCTACCCGGCTTTTATTAATATCTCTAGTTAGCTCCGTTGTGTTAGCAGGTTGTAGCACCTTCAATCAGAAAAAAGATGATATACCCAACCCCACTCCTGAAATAACCGCTACGCCAGTTGCCCCACAGCCAACAGAACCCGAACCAAAACTCATGGCTCCTGGCCAAAATGAAGACGGTAGTTACAGCAACATTTGGGACAGAATTCGCAATGGGTATGGCCTACCAACAATAGAGTCCGGCAATCAGCCCATTACCAATCAGTTGCGTTGGTATTCCAATAATCAAAGACATGTAAATCGCGTTACCCTTCAATGCGAACCCTACTTACATTATGTAGTATCTGAGCTGGAAGCTAATGGTTTACCACTTGAGCTAGCACTCTTACCGATTATTGAAAGTAGCTATGATCCGACTGTAACATCGCCCAGCAACGCCGCAGGAATTTGGCAGTTTATTCCTCAAACCGGAAAAAACTTTGGCCTCAAAAAGAATAATTGGTATGACGGTCGCAGAGATGTGGTTGCCTCTACTGACGCTGCCATCCGCTATCTAAAAAAACTGCACACCATGTTTAATAACGATTGGCTGTTGGCTATCGCCGCTTACAATGCCGGAGAAGGGAGCGTGGCGCGAGCCATCCAAAAAAATAAGCGTGAAGGCAAACCAACGGATTTTTGGTCGTTACCCTTGTCAAAACAAGCACAGGCTTATGTACCGCATTTGTTAGCATTGTCAAAAGTAATCGCCGATCCCGATAAATACGATTTAAATATTGCCAATATTTCTGACACTCCCTACTTCGTCAAAATTAATGTAGCTTCGCAAATCAACCTGGCACAAGCCGCCAAGCTTGCGAATATAGATGCTGGTAAGCTTAAAAAATTGAACTCAGGTTTTACAGGATGGCTAACCCACCCAACCGATTCGTGCCCGATAATTGTTCCCATTGCAGATGCGGATGCGTTCACACTACAGTTGGAATCGCTACCTAAACTAGCCATTAAACAATGGCAGGAACATATGGTTAGAAAAGGCGATACTTTAGGCAGTATCGCAAAACGTTATGGTGTAAGCACAGACACGATTACCACGATTAATAGTTTAAAAAAATCAACCCTCCGCGTGGGCCAACGTTTACAAATTCCTCTCTCCTCACCCATTACTGACTCAACAATAATAGAAGCCGAAGAATTATTGGCACTAAGAAAGCAACAAAAAGATTCTGGAAAAACAGCCTACTACACCGTGAAATCTGGCGACAATTTATGGAGTATCGCGAAATCACAAAACATTTCACGTGCCACACTGGTCCGACTTAACAATTTAACTGAAACATCAAAGTTAAAACCAGGACAGAAATTATTAGTGCTAAGCCCAGAAACGCTGGAAAAAACCTCTACCGAAAAAGAAACGGGCGAAAAAGCAGTTTTGAACAAGCAAACAACTAATGAAAATAACCTACGCAAAATCAAATATACCATTCAAGCTGGCGATACACTCACCAAAATTGCCAGTCGTTTTAACGTAACGAAAAAAGAAATTTTAGAATGGAATGAAGTTAAAGACGAAGGTTATATTCACCCTAATCAGGAATTAATCATTATGCTTCCGGCGAAGAGTTAATATATCGCAAGCAAAACTGGAATGAATGGCTGCGCTCGACATGGATGTTGAGGGCATAGAGCAATAAAATATTCAGCTGCCCGGCAGCGCACATGAAAATACTTTACTATCGGTTAGGACTTAACAATTTTAACGACATATGTATTCGTGAAAATATTTCTTATAATCACAAAAAACACGGCAATACTTAAAAAAAACATTGAAACAATTAGCAACAACCCCGCAATATAAATATCCCAGACCTTTGACTCACTTTCCATTTTTAGCAAACTACAACAAGTTTCACATTTGTAAAATTTGTTAAAACCAGCTTTTTTTTGCGCCAACAATTCGCTGGAGCCACACTCGGGACAAACATTAACAATTTGCATACAATCTACTCCTTGAGTATCGAGGCTGTTAAAATCTTTAGGAAGACTTGGGCTCGCATTGGCTTCAATATTTGAGCGCACTTTATTTAATGCAGTTTTGAACTATTGCGGTATAACCAATATAGAGCTTAACCATATATCTTCCTTGGAAACGACTAGCTTGAAAATCCAGAATACTCCACAACCCACTGACAAAATAGAAGACAAGTACCATTTATGATGTAAGTGTTTTCTTACAAAGTTAGGTGCCACTACAAACTTAAAAACAATTGCTTGCGATTAAATTAGTTCAGACCTTGTTACAGCAGCGCTGTGCGAACAGGGAAAATAAACCTGACTATAACTTGGGTATAGCCGCTAGTAACTGCTGTGTATAAATTTCCTTAGGCTTCGCGAATAACTCCTCAGTTGCACCCTCCTCCACTAACTTGCCATTTTGCATCACTAATACACGATCACATAAATATCTCACAACTGACATATCGTGTGAGATAAATAGCATTGTCAAATGATGTTTTTGTGTAAGCTCAAGCAAGAGCGCAAGAATCTGCGCGCGAATCGTTACATCCAATGCCGAAACAGGCTCATCAGCAATAATTAATTTTGGTTTTAATGCAATTGCACGCGCAATCGCAATACGCTGCCGTTGCCCACCCGAAAACTCATGGGGATACTTACGGATAAAGCTTCTGTCCAAGCCAACGTCATCCATTAATTGATTGACTTGCGCCAACACATTTTTCTTCGTAGCCAACCCATGAACCAATAGCGGCTCTGCCAGCGCGTCAAATACTGTCATCCGCGGATTAAGTGAGGCGTAGGGATCCTGGAATATCATTTGAAAATCGCGCCGGGATTCTTGTAATTCTTCTGCCGATAATTGCAGTAAATTTTTCCCCTCCAACAAAATTTCGCCCGATTGCGCATCCACTAAACGCATAATACTGCGGCCTAAGGTGGATTTTCCGGATCCAGATTCACCTACCACACCCAAAATTTCACCGCGATTAATTGTTAAACTAATACCATCCACACCTTTCACCACATTTATTAAGCGTTTAATAAATGCCCCACCAAATAGAGGGAAATGTGTTTTTAATTGTTTGATATGTAAAAACGGCGGCTCTGTTATCTCTGCCAAACTCGGAGTTGGCTTTGACGTAGTTAACACGGCGCTTAATAATTTCTGAGTGTAAGCTTGCGTTGGATTTTTAAAAATCTGCTCGGTAGTGCCCTGCTCTACCACTTTACCTTTTTCCATTACTAAAATGTGATCCGCCATCTGCGCAGCCACACCTAAATCATGAGTAATAAAAATTACCGCAAGATTGCGAGTTTTTTGCAGATTTTTAATAAGCGCTAAAATTTGTGCTTGCACAGTTACATCTAATGCTGTGGTTGGCTCATCAGCAATTAATAATTGCGGCTCAGCAATAAGCGCCATCGCAATCATTACTCGCTGGCGCATGCCACCAGAAAATTGGTGTGGGTAATTATCAATGCGTTCTTCTACATCGCGAATACCTACTTCGTTTAAAGCTTTAATTGCACGTTGGCGAGCTTCTTTGCTCGAAACGGATTGATGTTCTTGCACAGACTCCGTGAGTTGATCAACGACTCGCATGTAAGGATTCAGCGATGTCATTGGGTCTTGAAATATCATACTAATTTTATGGCCACGAATTTTGCGTAATTCCGTTTCATTCATGCTCAGCAAATTTTGCCCTAAAAATTCCGCCGAACCTTTCTCAACTTTTCCTGGCGGCATTGGAATTAAACCCAGAAGGCTATAACAAGCAACCGATTTACCTGATCCAGATTCACCCACAATACCTAATACTTCACCTGCTTTGAGTTCAAAACTCAAATCATCAACCGCAACTGTTGTGCCGTTGCGAGTATTAAATACAACACGTAAATTTTTAACCCTTAACATAGAAGTATTCACTGTAATCAGTCAGTATTTTAGTAGCACATGACATGAACTCCGGTGCTCTCTTTGAGACACGCCGCAAGTACATCCATGTAGGCTCGAATCGGCATCCATGCCTCATACGGTCTCAAAGAAAACACCGGAATTCATTTGAAATGTGCGCTTTCGATTTATTAATGCTTCGATTATTAATCTTTCGACGCACGAGGATCTAACGCATCACGTAAACCATCGCCTAAAAAATTTAATGAAAATAACGTTAGCGATAACGCAAGACCAGGGAATATTAACAACCACGGATACTCTTCCATGGTTTCGGTGCCGCCAGAAATTAAAGAGCCCCACGAACTCTGCGGTGGTTGAATACCCAAACCTAAAAAGCTTAAAAAAGATTCCAAAAGAATCACGCTGGGAATTGTGAGTGTGGTGTAAACAATAATAGGACCAAGCACATTAGGAATTAAATGCCGCGTAATAATACGCCACGGCGATAAACCCATAGTAATCGCTGCTTCTACAAATTCCTGGCGTTTAATGGCGAGCACTTGGCCGCGTACAATACGCGCCATAGTCAGCCACTCAACCGCACCAATGGCTAAAAATAATAACAGCATGCTGCTGCCAAAAATGACCGTTAGTAAAATAATAAAAATCGTAAACGGCAATGCATAAAGGGCGTCTACAATCCGCATCATAATTGCGTCAACACGCCCGCCCAAAAATCCTGCGACTGCGCCCCATAACACACCAATTAATAATGCAACCGCAGTGGCAATAAATCCCACCATTAACGACACTCTGCTGCCATACATAATACGCGTGAGCTGATCGCGGCCTAACGTGTCTGTACCCAACCAATGTTGTGATGACGGTGATGTTGCGCCCAACTCTAAATTCTGACCTTCGTAAGTATAAGGCGCGATCAAGGGCGTTAGTAAAGCAATAACAATAAAGAAAATTAAAATAAATAGGCCGATCATCGCCATTTTATTTTTTCGCAAACGCATAAAAGCGTCTTGCGTGAGAGATGTGCCTTTTTCAATATTGATTTTTGACTCATTCATATTAGCGTCCCCCACTCACTTCTTGTCGCACTTTTGGGTTCAGCAACACCAGCAACACATCTGCCAACAAATTAAATACTACAATTAAAAATGCAAAGAAAATTGTACAACCCATAATCATGGTGTAGTCACGGTTAAATGCAGCCTGCACATAAAACCGACCTAGGCCTGGGATTTGAAAAATAGTTTCGACGACAAAAGAGCCCGCCAACAATCCCGCAATCGCGGGGCCTAAAAAAGAAATAACGGGTGTAATCGCACCACGTAATGCATGCACAAATATAATGCGCGCACTGGATAAACCTTTTGCGCGCGCGGTACGAATATAATCCTGCGATAAAATTTCTAACATACTGCCACGGCTAATACGTGCTATATAAGCGGCGTAAGCAGCGCCCAAGGTTATAGAGGGTAAAATTTTATCTCCATCAATTTGCCCCCAACCAGCTACTGGCAGCCATTGCAACCAAATGCCAAAAATTAATAATAAGATAGGGCCAAGAACAAATGATGGTAAACAGATACCCAGCATCGCTACCGACATGGGCGTGTAATCTTGCAATGAATTTGGTTTAAGAGCAGCAATAATGCCTGCAGTTAAACCAATGACTAATGCAAAGAGCGTTGCATAAATAGCAAGTTCAAATGTTGCGGGGAACCCAGCAGCGATTAAATCGTTAACGGTATGAGTAGGATATTTAAATGAGGGACCAAAATCGCCTTGAAGCAAATGACCGAGGTAGCCAATAAATTGCTGCCATATAGGTTCATCTAAATGATAACGTTCATTTAAACGCTTAATAATTTCTGGGGAGACTGCACGCTCCTGAGAAAAAGGTCCTCCGGGTGCCGCGCGAATCATAAAAAATGTTACGGCCGTTACTAATAACAACACAGGTGCGGATTGTAAAATACGCTTTAAAATAAATAGAAACATTATCGCGCTGCCTGCGGTTCAAGATAAAGATCTTTGTAAACCCAGAAATCTTGTAAATGATTTTTCCAATTTTTTACAGAAGGGGATACTAAACGACTTCTAACATAGGTATAGATAGGAATAATGGGAACTTCATCATTGAGAATTTTTTCAGCTTGTTGAAAATACTCAAACCGTTCTGCTTGATTAGTTGCTGTGGCAGCGCTTTTTATTAACTTATCATAAATTGGGTTTGACCATCCGGTTTCATTATTACCACCATCTGTAATCATTAATTGTAAGAATGTATCTGGGTCAACGTAATCGCCGACCCAGGAGGCGCGGGCAAGCTGATAGTTCATAGCGCGTTGATTTTCTAAAAATGTTTTCCATTCCTGATTTTCTAACTGAATCTCAATACTTAAAGATTTTTTCCACATTTCTTGAATCGCCAACGCAATTTTTTGATGGCCTTCGCTGGTATTGTACAAAAGCTTAAATTTAGGAAAGCCAACGCCATTAGGATATCCAGCCTCTGCCAATAACTCTTTCGCTCGTTTTATATCATATGGAATTTTAGTATTTGAAGTGTAACCAAAAGCGTTAGGAGGAGTTAAAGTGTAAGCCGCCAACTCGCCACCTGCTGTAACATTTTTGACCAAAGATTCACGATCCAACGCATAGACCAACGCTTTTCTAACTCGCACGTCATTAAGAGGTTTGATCGTGGTATTGAAACGATAAAAATAGGTTGCAAACATCTGAAAGGTTCGAAGCGCTGGATCTTGTTTATTTTTGTAATATGTAACTTTTTCTGAATGTAGCTTATCAAATAGATGAATTTGCCCGGCACGATAACTCCGCTCGGCATTAACTTCACCCTGGATAGGATAAAAACGTATTTCATTTAGCCTTACATTTTGCGCATCCCAATAGCTGGGATTTTTAACTACAGATACGACTTTTTGTGGTGTCCACTCTTTGAGAATAAAAGGGCCATTACCAACAAAATTACCAGCCCTTGTCCAGAGGGTACTGCGCTGATCGATAGCACCAAACTTCAAAATGGTTTTTATATGCAGCGGATACATACTATTGTGGTTTAGTAATTGCAAAAAATACGGAGTATTATTGGCTAAGGTAATTTCTAA
>JANPKH010000356.1:0-5752 GCA_031425935.1 Gammaproteobacteria bacterium
TTATATTTTGCCATTTCTAGAGGATAAGGAAGAGTGGACTAGATACTGTGCCGCTGAAGCATTGAGAAAGATTGGAACATTAGAGGGAAAACAAGCATTTAAAAAATTTACAAATAGCGAGATTCCTCGGCTTGTGCAGCAACTTAAAAATGAAGAGCATTTGCTAAGAGGAGAGGCGGCTCGCTATTTAGCACACCTTGCCCCAGAAACATTGCCAATAATGGATAATCTTATTCATACGCTTAAAAATGATTATTATTGGCTAGCACGTAGTGAATCTGCTAAGGCGTTAGGTGAGTTAGGGCTGGAAGCTGAGAAATCTATTCCGAGCTTAGCAATAGCGTTAAGTGATCGCCAAAAGTATGTTCGAGAAGAAGCGATAGGTGCTTTAAATAAAATAGGAACACCTAAGGCGTTAGCCGCCTTGAAAGATTTTCATAAAAATTAAAATAGAAGATTTGCGCGTGAAAGGATTTTTTAGGCGGGATTTCAACTTTCGAATCGCCAATCGACATCACTGCGACCGGTCGGCTGTTGGCAGGGAATGCTAATTTACTCCAAGAATATGAAACGTATGGCGAAGAATTAAAAGAGTTAATAGGCACACCCACAGAATGGTTAGGTATGTCGCACAGTGGACAAGAAGTTAATTGAAAAATCAGAAACGGTGTAGGTTGAAGGGAAATGCATTGTCACCGAATTAAAAACAAATTTGGGCATTGGAATATGAGTGAAAAACAAATTGTAATAAAAGTGGGTAATGACGACGCAGGTAACCTCCCATCGTTGCAGCAAATCATCTTTAACGACCCGCACGAAGCACTCAGGGTTGCTCAAGAATTACCATTTAATGACTGGGTCTTTTCTTGTGAGTGTATTATTGACTGAAGTCAAAAAAGTGAACGTGCGGGCACCTTATCGTGATATTTTTCTTAAATTCTCTTGAATAAATTAATTAAGGAAATAAAAAATGTTTAATCCATCAAAAAATTTATTACTGATTGCGGTAATCAGTATATTTATTTGTGCGTGTAAAGGTCAATCGGACGCAGTTAGCGGTAAAAGCAAAGAAGATATAGCGCTCGAAGAAAAAATGAAACTACTTTTGACGAAGCTTGATCATCTTAAGCCAGGAATAGCCATATATTTTGACAGCACTCCGGTGTTGATTGTTGAATCTGTTAATGGCGATAATATCACCGCCCAATTAATATATTGCACGGATTGCGATGCGCCACGCCTGCGCGAAACCTACAGGGGCAATCAACAAAAAGAGTCAAAAGAATTTGTGCTGAAACTGGAAAACATTAAAAAATCTATCATCGTGGATGCTACTGCTTTTAAAAATAGATATCGAAACAAACCAGACATTGATTTATTAGGTAATGGACATTTGTATGTTATAACAGATATACAAGACACTAATGCGCCGCAATTAGAGGTAACTAAATATGTTTATGACTACGAGAATTCGCAAGTGTCTATCAAATTGCGCAATATCGGCAGCCCGGCGAGCATTGTTAGGCTTGATGGAGAAGAAGACTATTACTCGATAATAAGCTGGGCAGTGAAATCTAGCACAGCCATGCCGAAGATGATGGCTGACCCCACCGTGGTTTTTAATATTGTAGGATCTCTTGAGGATAGAAATGGTCGTTATCACATCCGACCAATATTGGAAGACAAGTCGGGCAATCAATTCACTTATGATATTCTGATAGACAAAAGCATATCTTACGTAAAGGAAATTCCTAAGATTGAAAATATCAACGCTGACTTATATAGAAAAACGTGGAATGAGCTGCGAAATAACATTTTTGCCCCGGATCCCACAAATAGATCGCAAATTCTGTATGTCCAAGATCATCAATATTCGCCAGACAAAAATTTTATTGAAAATATCCCTAACGGCCGTTCTCTTGAAAACTTTTATGGTCTTGCTATTGAAAAAGGTTTTCACGATGGTGGTGTTCAAACTTTTTTTATGGGCGCCAGTGGCGCAGCATACCTTAATCGAAGTACTTCGAATTATGGTTGCTATGGTGTTTATAATGATGTCGCTTCAATCCAAATTGCTGCCAAAAATTTGATGGCCTCTGCCGCGAAGCTGTATGCGAAGTCTTATAAAGAAGTTAACTTCAAAGATCCGAAGACGAATCCTCTCCCACCTCCACCGAATAAAGTGCGTTGCTATTTTATAGCAAAAGAAGGAGCCTTTCAGATGATTGAAAGCGAGAGTGCACAAGAGTACCCACCCACTTTTGATACATGCTCTGATTTATACATGCTCTCTGAAAATTATATAAATGCATATGCAGTGCATCTTAGCAATCAAGGAATGAGCCTTAATTGAACGTGGAAATTGAAAGCCGCCAATAGGCCGCTGCAGACTACACTACTGACGACAATAAGAAGGTCAATAGACGTAGACGACCTGCTCTTGAATCATTTTCAGTTCATTGAATAAGGAAGAATTATGTAACGATGGGCATGGCAAAACAATGGTTGATACCTGCTGCACATACATTGAAGAAATTCGAAAACTAATTTTCATGGAATAATTGGAATATGGTAATTAGTATGACCGTCCGGTTATGGCCGTTTTATGAAGTCTGTAACTTAGATTTAGGCCGTGTATTTCCCAATATATTAAAACATTATTTCCGTTTTTATTTGCGTGAAAAGTTAAGGTGTTGTTACATAAGTATTTTTAGGTTGTTATGATTTAAATCATCTGTAAATATACGGCCTAGGCCGCTGAATAAACTGTTAAATTGGGGCATGAATGAAGGAATTTGTTGCGTTTGTTGATGAGTCGGGAGACGCAAATCTCGAAACCGATAAGGCTGGTGTTTCTAATTGGTTTATTATTTCTGCAGTTATTGTATCTAAAGACAATTTGCCAGAGTTTATGTCAGCGGCAGAAAATATTAGAAAGACACACTTTCAAACCGGAGAAATTAAATCTAGTACTATTAAAGACAAAGACGGACATAAACGTAGAATAAGAATACTAGAGGAAGTCCTATCTTTAAATTTTAAGGTATTTACTTTAGCAGTCTTGAAATCTTCGGCTTATAAAGACAGTGGCTTAAAATATAAACCTGCGTTTATAAAATATATAAATGGAATTCTTTACAATAGGCTATTTAAAAACTACAAAAATTTAGAAATTTACGCCGATGAGCACGGAACTGATAATTTTAAATTGAGCATGCAACGTTACATTGAAAAAAATCATATCCCCGATCTATTTTGGAAATCATCTTTTCATATTATAAAAAGCAGTGCTAGTGTCGGAGTGCAACTAGCGGACATTATTGTTGGAACAATAGCAAAAATATATGAGCAAAAGGAAAACAATGCTTTAAAAGAAATGTATATTCGTCTATTAAAGGAAAAGTCTCTAAATTTAATTGAATGGCCAACTAAGTACCAGCACTATTTTGATGATATCTCTAGCTCAAGCAAGCTTGACCATGAAATTCATAGTCATGCTCTTGCCAAGTCAGAGGTTTTCCTAAGTGAAAACGCAAAACGAAGTGATGAAGAATCTTTAATTCAAATGTGTGTTCTTGGGTATTTAGCTTTTAAAAGTAGGCTAGAGCCAAGCACGGGTTATATTTCTACCAATGAGCTGCTTAATCATTTAAAAGTAAGTGGTTATACTAGAGTGTCTGAACAAGCAATTCGCTCTACAGTAATCGCTAAACTCCGAGATCAGGACGTTATAATTTCTAGCTGTAATAAAGGTTATAAAATTCCAAATTGCTTTGATGATCTGAGGGATTTTGTTGAGCGGGTTAATAGTCAAGTCATTCCTCTTCTTGAAAGACTAAATTTTGCCAGAAAGAGCTATTTGACACTGGAGTTAGGAATTGACATGCTAAGTGGTGAAAGGTATCCAACGCTTGCGGAATTACTTGAAACCATAGATAAAAAAATTTAACAAGCGACTGTGGTTAAATTTAATGTCCGCTCCTGGCCGAGGCTGTGTGAAAACTAAATATTAATTTTGAAAATTAAATAAAAATGCGTCGCTACGAGAATTCTAACGATTTCAACTGCTACGAATCAGAAAGTATTTGAATAGGAGCGCGAAAGCAATCTAACATATTGCTAATAAAATTTAGTCGCTCGACAGTTTTTGAGTTTTCACACAGTCTCGGCCGACAAGCAACACTTGAATTCAGGTAATAATTTAAAGTGGATTTACCTCATGTAAGTTGTAAACTCTCCTGCCGTATTTCTAATTAAGAAACTAATCATGATTCGCAAATTTTCCCATTTAATTTACTTAGGTTTTGGTTTTTGTGTGGCCTGCTCAACGCCAACTAAACCTGCTTTGATACAGCCCACGACTAAGCCGGTTGTGATAGAGGGCAGTGAAGTTTCTGCCTTTACCGCGAGTAATCAGCGGCAATATCGTATTCAGGTTCGCTTTCCAGGTAACTACGCAAATCAGCCCAGCAAAAAATACCCGGTGATTATTAAAATTGATGGCCAATGGGATTTCCCGCTAGCGACCAGCGTGGTGAACAACATTTATTTTGATGGCCAAATGCCAGAGGCTTTGGTGATTGGTGTGGATTGGTTAGATACCAGCCCCAATTTACAAGTGGTTCGCATGCGCGATTTATCTCCCGTTCCTGTTGAAGGTTTAGAGTCGAGTGGGCAAGCAACCACTTTCGCCAAAGTACTGGCAGAAGACATTGTGCCTGAGCTGGCAAAGCGCTTTCGCACCAATGGGCAAGTGTATTTATTAGGAGGCTCATTAGGGGCCAACTTTGCAACTTTTGCTTTGTTTGAGCAGCCCCAAGCCTTTAGTGGTGCAATAGCTATTGGTGGTAACTATGGTAATTCCAATGTAGTGTACGAACAGCTGATTCAAAAACTTAAAGGTAGCAAAGCATTAGAAAATAAGCGCTTGTACTTAGGTGTAGGCGCTGCAGATGCGGTTGCCTCCGATGTAACCACACTGGCGGAAAAAATTAAAAAGGCGCAATTTACTGGCTTAAACCTTAAGTTGGATGTCCTCGCGGGCTATGGTCACTCTGGTATGAATGTGCCCGGCTATGCTGCAGGTTACAAATATTTTTTTGAACGACCGCAAATAACATTATCTAAAGAATATTTAAAAACATTGGAAGGCACTTATAAATCAGTGGACGGGAGAGATGCACCACTTAACTTGAAGTTAACTGAGCAAGGCTTGAGTGTAATGCGAAATGACAAGGCGAGGCCTTTGTACGCTCAAAGCCCGCAAGCATTTTATTTTGATGGTGAGTTTTTTAATCTCGTCTTCACAATAACGGAAACAAAAATAAATGTAAGACTAGAAACTTTTTTTGGTGCCAGCGAATATTCTCGAGTAAAAACGTTGTAACTTAACATCGTGTATACACTGAACATCCGTTTATAGCCGAAAGATGAGACCGGGAAAAGCTTTTTCGTATAATTATTAAACAAGGAACCGAGATGAAACATATAATTTATATTTTAATACTGATATCAGCAGCTTCAGTCGAAGCTGCTAGCTTTAATTGCTCACTTGCGCAAACACCAATTGAAAAGACCATCTGTTCTAATCCTGAAATTTCAAAGGCAGATGAGACGCTTTCCGCTTTGTATGGCAATATCAAAGGTCAGGCTAGATATGCCAATGACTTAATTAAAAACCAGCTTACTTGGTTAAAGGAAAGAAATTCATGTAAGACTGACTTATGTGTCTTAGAAAAATATACTGCTAGAG
>JANPKH010000357.1:0-32319 GCA_031425935.1 Gammaproteobacteria bacterium
TAGAAAAGATAGAAATGTTAGGCCGATAAACAAAAAATGGCCGCACGCTCACCAGCCGATGCCATGGGTAAAAGTTCTTGTGCAAGTTCAAGCCAGTCGCTATAGCTTCGATAACTATCGTTCGCCGCCATATTGAGCACTGGCCAGTCACTGCCCCACATCAAGCGCTCTGCGCCAAATAAGTGATAAAGCTGAACGGCATAGGGGCGCAATTCATCAATCCCCTGGGTTAAGCTCGCCTCGGTTAACAAACCGGAGAACTTAACACATACTTGTGGCAACTCAGCCATCGCGACCATCCCACGAGCCCATGATACAAATTCGCCAGTCGCAGCTATGTTCGGTTTTGCAGCATGGTTAATCACCATCGGCATTTTAGGATGGCGCTTGGCAAAAATGCGCAGGTAAGGCAAATGACGCACACTTACCAAGGCATCAAAACTCAAATCACAGGCTTGCATTGCAGCAATAGCAGGCGCGAGTTGAGCTTGAAGAATCCAACTATCCTCAGGCAAGTTCTGCAACATAGGGCGCAGGCCACGCAGTTTGGGGTGCTGCGCCAAGAACTGAATTCGCTCTACCGCGTTGGATGATGATAAATCTACCCAACCGACGACTGCTTTGATCAGATTGGATTTATCAGCCAGTCGCAATAAAAAATTAGTATCGGCATCGTTTGCTTGCGATTGCACTAATACCGACCCACTGACCCCGGCCGCCTGCGCTAGAGGCGCTAAATCCTCCGGCATAAAATCACGGTGAATTCGAGTTAAATCTGCGGTCGGCCAAGTGCACTCATGTTCGCCAATTCGCCAGAAATGTTGATGCGCATCTATCACAGCGAAACTTCCTAATTAGTCCGGCTTGAACAACTGCGTGCGTAAGCCGCAATGACGACAAAGCACGCCAGGGGTACAACTACGGCAACGTGAATGGATGATACGTCTGAGACAAACCCCATAAGCGCAGTAAGGACTGCGCCACCGATAATCGCCATAATTACCAAAGACGAGCCCGCTTTGCTCTGCTCGCCCAAGCCTTTAATACTGAGCGCAAAAATCGTGGGAAACATAAGTGACATAAAGAAGCTGGTAGCTACCAACGCTAACATGCCCCAATAATTGGGAAAAGCGATAGCGACACCGCATAGAATCACGTTTATAACAGCATAAATCATCATCAACACACTAGGCTTTATCTTGGCCATAAGTGCCGTTGACACAAAACGCCCCACCATAAATATTATTAGCGCGGCGAGTAAATAGTTTGCCAACTCTTTTTCTCCAGTACCCGGCATTGCCTCTTGACCGTAGCGAATGGTGAAGCTCCACAAACACACCTGCCCACCCACATAAAAGAATTGTGCGGTGACGCCAAACATAAACCGGACATTTGCTAACAAACTTTTGTAATCGGCCCAGTTACCCACACTTGCGGCAGATTCAGTGGCAATTTTAGGAAACTTGACCAAGAGCACGAGCAGCGCCCAACAAAAAACAATTGCACACAAAACCAAATAAGGGCCCTGCACCGCTTGCGATTCGGTTTGATAAAATTGCTCCAGCGCTGCCGGTGCCATGGCCGCCAATTCATCTGCAGTCGGTTCATGGCCGGAGAGAATAAATTCACGGCCAATTAAAATGCCGGAGATACAACCAAAAGGATTAAAGGACTGCGCAAAGTTTAAACGTCGCTCAGCAGTAGCTGGGTCGCCCATCGCAAGAATGAGCGGGTTTGCAGCGGTTTCCAGAAAAGCCAAGCCACTGGCGATAATGAATAACGCCCCCAAAAATAAACTGTATTCACGCACTGCAGCGGCGGGATAAAACAAAAAGGCGCCCAGCGCGTAGAGAAATAAACCCGTTATCACCGCCACCTTGTAGCTGAAGCGTTTAACATAAAGCGCGGCGGGAATCGCAAACACGAAGTAACCTGTGTAAAAAGCTGACTGCACCAAGCCTGATTTCAAATCCGATAGTGTGAATATTTTTTTGAATTGAGTAATTAAAATATCGTTGAGGTTATTAGCCATTCCCCACAAAAAGAAAAGGCTGATAATCAGAATTAGCGGCAGCAGAACTGTCGTATTTTTATCGCTACTATTCATAAATATTTCACACGCAGTAGATTGCTAAAATAAAAAGTATTGCCATCTTATTCTATTTCAGCCTTGAATGACCATTGACTTCATTCATTACAGACCAGTGCCGCCTTGAATAAGCGCATCTAGTACTTGCTGATCTAGAACAACATTATTTTTTCTATCCAACAAACTACCTGTATCCCAAAAGAAGGGTAGCAAACCATTCGCAATGGATTGTTTGGTGATGTATTTAAAATAATAGGCCCTACTATCAAGGTGCAATTTTAAAGCATCTCCCGTTAAAGTTGTGCGCGCGACTGCACCAAATTCGCCGAGGATTACAGGAATTCCTTTATCTACAAATTGAGTTTTCATCAACTTAAACATGAAATCAACAGTTCCTTCCTCACCCCATGTTGGGTTGTGCGCGGTGTCGGTTGTTGAATGAAAATCTTTGCCCCAATAGAAAAATTGGTTGCCCCAGCTTTCATCTTTAGTCATGCCCGCAAAATTCCATGGCGTGTAATAGTGCACTTCCGCCATCATGCGATTGCTTGCGGAATCTGTCGGCATTTGCGTCATTAATTTATTGGTTTTTTCAACATCGGTAGATGGACCTTGGACAATTAACGTACGGTACGAATTTTTTCCACCGGTTGAGCGAACTGTATCAATAAAGGTTTGGTGATAGGAAAGTAGCACACTCATTTGTGCAGCATTTTCAACGTTAGGTTCATTCGCGCTTGCAAAAATAACGCGCTCGTCAAAGTCACGAAGTTGCGTGGCAATTTGTTCCCAAAAGGCTTTTTGTTTTGCGTTATTGGCAATCTGCTTTTCAGGCGTGACATTATTTTCAAGCCAACCGCCATCCCAGTGAATATTTACAATCACGTAAATATCATTATCAACACAGTACTGCACAACTTCTTTAACACGATTCAACCAAGCGCTCTCAATTTCAGCGGTTGTTTGATTTGAATATTGATCCCAAGAGGCAGGTAAACGTATTGCAGTAAAACCAGAATCTTTTACAAACTTCACAAATTCTTTACTGATTTTAGGGTTGCCCCAAAAGGTTTCTGACTTACCACCGGTAGCCTCTAATGTATTACCAATATTAAAACCGAGTTTAATTTTACTAGCGATTTGAGTAGCCGTACTGCCAACTCCAGTCATATCAGGCGCAATGGGTGTTGTGTTGTAAATTGGATAAAGTTGCGACCCTGCAATCGAAGATGCAGACGAGGAAGAAGATGCTACTGATGATGGTAATGGTGATGGTGATGGTGATGATAAAAGTATCGACGACGACGCTGAAGATACGATCACCGCAGTGGAAGATGCGATAGGCGTTGTTGAGCTGCCACCACCGCCTCCACCACAAGCTGTGGTAGAAATAATTGCCGATAACATGAATAGTGCACGAAATGTTTTCATTATATGACCAGTTTTTTTGTTAATAAAAAATTGTATTAATCTAATTCAGATGCATTCTTATTTGAACAGGTTTCCAACAAACAGATAAAGGTGAAACCTACCAAACCGAATTGCATAATATGCTTTGCAGCTATCATGCTATCTTCCTCATTGTTTTTAATCGCTAGCGAGGGTTAAATTCCCCGTGGCTTACCACGAAATAGATTTTTGGAACAAAAATATACCTCGCTGCTTGCGGCGAGGTGTTTAATTTAATTAGTTTTATAGGTTGCCATGCGCACTTTTAACAAATGTGGCCGCTTTGCAAAATTCAATCCCCAATCTGTTTGGTCGCCATTCCACACGCGCTCCATAATCCATTTACCGTTTTCATAATGGCCTTCTTCAACGCGATCAATCATAAATTTTGAATCTTTAATTTCAGCAGATGGCTTGAACTCAACGCGCGCTTTATAAGCGGTAACTAAATATTCATTTTCACCTAACTGCGCGATGAGCGCACCGCCACTTGCTACATCATTGCCGACCGGTGGCGAGGTGAAAAACATGGGGCGACCATAGGTAACTTCTGCATTCCATTTACCCAAATCCAGTGTTTGCGTTAAAGCTTCAGCAATTTTTTTGCTGGCAGCTTCTCTGTCTTCTTTGTTAGCGTCTGGCTTGGCTGCCATTTTTTTAATTTCATCTGCAGTTAAAGGTTCAGACGCACCCCACACATTACCTTCAAAACTTAATTTGGCCCACTCACGCATCATGGGTGCCACCGCACGATAATGCCGCGCGAAATGTTCAATGGCTTCATCATCATATTTATTAGTGCCTAGTGGATAATTCACATAATCGCTATCGTCCATACCAAAGGGTGCAAAGCCAATTCCGCCCTGCCCCAATGTGTCAAAGAAATAGCGCGCGTAAGGCTGGCTGTTGCCAATTTCAGGAACAAAAAGTGGGTTATTTTTTCCACCATATTGCTCAAGCCACTTGACCACGGTTTTATGATCCGGATTATAAATATCCGGGGCGATAGCATCTAAATGCGGCGCCGCCGCTTTCCAAATATGAATCACATTATCAGTGGCACCACCCTTCTCCCAATGGGTGGGATTAAACGGATCGCGCAAGGCAACATTGGTAAACATAGGTAAGGCTTTAATCGCTTTACCCGCTACCGCTAGCTCTTCACAAAACCGTGCAATGTGATAAGCATGAAAAAATTCATCCGCATCCTTGCCAAATACTTCTGGCCAGGTACCAGAAGCCACACCAATTTTTTTCACTAACTCAGCGGGAACGACTGCGTTAAATAATGTATTGGCCATAGTCGAATAATCGCGATCCGAACCCCAGGTGCCTGGCTCATTTTGAATTTGTACCATGATGACAGTGTGTTGTTCATCCACTTTTTTTAGATGGGTCATTAATGCCAAAAAAACTTTTTTATCCGCAGCAAGTGTATTTTTGCCCAGAGGCGATAACGAATTTAACGTATCACCCGTTTTGGTAACTACACGCGGGAAACGCTCGTTATTCAATTTCATCCAGGCAGGTGTGTAATGCGGTGCATTATTTTTCCAGGTGCCAAACCATAACAAAACTAAACGCGCGTTGTGTTCACGTGCCTCGCGCAACAACACATCAACATACGAAAAATCAAACTTGCCTTCTGTTGGCTCAATTTGTTCCCACGCCACAGGAATCTCTAAAGTATTCGCGTGCATTTTTTCATATGATGGCCACACATATTTCAACGCAGAGGGATAATTGCTGGAATTATTCGCTTGAATGCCCAACATTAAAAATGGCGCGCCGTCAACCATAAGAGCATGGCGTCCGTTTTTAGATACCAGTTCAGGTAGCTCACTCGGCTCTGCCATACAAAAACAACTTACAAAACACAAGCTTACAATGACTGTGATTTTTTTTAAAAATAATCTTGATAAACACTGAACCAGTATTGGCCGTTGACTCATAAAAAGCCTCTGCAGTTAAATTTTTTATTGAGGAAATAGATAAATTTAAATAACTTTTTAATTACCGCATTACTTGTCAAACATCCCTCATCACTTTTGCCACAGATTAAATTTAATCGGGAAATAAATGCTAGGATAAAATAAACCTTGCACTGCTTTCGCAATGCAAGGTTTATTAATTTCACACTTTTAAACTGCTAATTAAAAATTAGCACGTAAAGTTAACGCATAGCGCCGGTCATACACAAAATAAGAAGTGTAGTGCTCACCAGCTGCCAGTTGTTTCATAATGGTACGAGTTTCTGAGTTAGTGATGTTATTCACTTCCAATGACAACTTAAGATTTTCGGTAATCGCATATGCCAAAGAACCATCTAATTGTCCGCTTGCATCGGCATAAACAGGCAACTTCCAGGGAATAGTATTATCGGTTCCGTTAAAGCCATTAGCACCCACTGACATTAAGAACTCGCTGCGCCAGCTATAAGCTAAACGAGCTGACCAATCACCTTTCTCATACATAGCAGTAAAGTTGTAAGCATTTTTTGATAACCCAGTGTAAGGGAGTTTACCGTATGCTGTATTACCATCTGTATCCACTGGCAACGTATCTGAACGCAGTTTGGTTGAGCTATCAATATAGGTATAGTTAGTCTCAATACCGAAGCCATCAAATGGTGAAGGAAGTTTGTCGAAGAATTGCTTATAGCCAAACTCAAAACCTTGAATCTCTGCACTACCACCGTTGATTGGGCGCGATGATTCAAAGTCATACCCAAGATACTGTTCAACTACTTTTTGAGTCGCAATATAATTATCAACTTCTTTTCTAAACAGATTCATATGCGCCATACCTCCACGATCATTGAAGTACCACTCCAGTGATAGGTCATATGACGTTGCTTCCATGGGTTTTAACCAAGGGTTTGAGTTAGAAGACAAAGTGAAATTCACTTGATCTTTAGTCAATGGAATTGGATTTCCATTAGCATCTAATACTGGGGTTATTCCATCCTTCGCAGAAACACTCAGCACTTCATAAGCTTGCATTTGGCTAAAGGCGGGACGAGCCATCGATTTACCCGCAGCAAAACGCAAAAACAAATCATCTTCAATTTTTAAGCGCGCATTAAAGGTTGGCAATACGTTTGTGTAAGAATTCTCTGCATCAAATTCTTCAGACTGGCCAGAGCCAAAACCTAATTGGTTTGGGTAAACTAAATGACCTGAAGATACGGAATCAGTTTCCACAACACGCACACCCAAGTTACCGTCAATTGGCATTGCTAAATCATCAAACGCATAACTAGCCGTTACATATGCAGCTGCAGTTTTTTCTGATTGAACGTTGCCATATTTAGGATCGTTAATATCCGTTGCAGTATAAGTAATACAACAATTGTAGACCGCTGAATCATGTAAATCTTGATAGGATTTGGGGAAATTTAATGCCAAATCTAATGCAGGTGCATAAACACCCGCTGGCTTACTTGTTTCACCTTTGAAGAAATTATCAAACGTATTTAAATGCAATTGTGATGCATCAGAAATAGTCGGCATTGCGCCGCCAGAGAGGGCCCACCCCTGCATCCAGGTTTGATAAACCGGTTTCCAGTTATAGCCAGTATCAATATTGTCTGCATCACGCTCAGTAAATCGAGTACCCACTTTAACGGACTTAATAATCGAATCATCTTCAAGCGCATATGTTGCGTCAAATTTAAATGATTTTTGATCCGCAACATTGTCGTCCTGATGATCCATGGTAAATCCCATGTAATAGTTCTTTGTGTCAGCAAGGAATGCGCTGTCAGAAGTTACTCCCGGATGATCGCCTCGCAAATCCACATCAATGTAAGGAACATTTACACCAGTCGCTATGGTTGAATCCAAGCTGTCAGTTTTTGCTTTGGTATATTGCAAATCTCCAATAAATTCCCAACATTCATCAGGAGTCCACTTTGCATTAAGAGAGTAATCCGTCGTTGCAGATTCTCGCGTTGCGTAACGAACATCTGAGCCCATTGGAATACCGCTGGCTGCTGTTAAACGACCTGCTTGAAACACGCCGTTTTCATCATAAATAGAATCTGCTGAAGGATGTACGCCATAAGGATCGTTTGAAACGAAAATTGCATCTTCATTCCATTGCATCGTGTAAGCGCTACGGAAAGCGGTTAAAGAAATAACGGTATCGCTGTTTGGCGCCCACTGCAAAGCACCATAGGTACCCAAACGATCACGATTGAATTCCATTTGACGCCAATCGGCGCCGCGAGGTACTTGTACTGTTGAACCAATGTGACCCGCTGCATCAGTACGAGGGAAGAACGGACGAGTAAACATACCATCGGTACGAGTAGAAATTTTAGAGGACGCTACATCAACCAAAAAGCCCAGGTCTCCTATGTTGGTATCCCAACGATTACTGTACAAGCCAGAATAAGAAGGTTTAAATTCTTTGCTAAAGTCACCGTAACTTGTACCAATAGAGCCAGCGATCAATTGATCAGGAGCATCAAATGGCATACGTGTGCGCAGATTTACCGAACCCGCCAAACCGCCCTCAATCATTTCGGCTGAAGGGTTTTTATAAACATCTACACCCGCCATCAATTCTGCAGGAACATCTTCAAAGCTGAGATTACGCCCTCCATTAGCAGTAAAGCTATCGCGACCATTTAGTTCAGAGCGAACTTCCGTTAAGCCCCGCACCGCAACACCACTACCTTCAGCAGAAAAATGTTCTGGGTCACCTAACGACATAAAGTGATCAATAGTAACGCCAGGAACACGCTGCAAAGCTTCAGTCACACTACGATCAGGAAGCTTACCTATATCATCAGCTACAATTGAATCAACAATTTGCGATGAATTTTTCTTAATGCCCTGCGCAGATTCAATCGCCTTACGCTGGCCAGTAACAACAATTTCAGATACACCTTCTGCATCTGCAGCATAGGTATGAGTTGCTACGCCCAATGTACCAATCAGCGATAAGCTTGAAACCATTTTTATATATAACGGTAATTTCTTTTTCAGAAATTTTTGTCCATTTTTATTTATTATCATTGTCATTATTTTTCTCCAGTTAAAAAATTTGCCCGTATTAATTTAAAAAAATAAAATGTATTAAATAAACATGCTGGATCAATCCTGTGATCATCATTTTTTTGTCAGCAGATAATTTTTTCCGCGCTGCGCTGTGAATGTTCCACTATCGCCATTGACTTTTATGGCAACGGCTTTCCCACTGGATCTATCAACCAATAAAAATGCCTTTGCCAATAAAGAATTTTTTATTCTCAATTCACCGCTATGACCAACATGGAAGGCGGCTTCTTGTAGTTCTTTATTGCTCCAACGCAGATCCACGACCACATCGCCGCGCGCGCGCAAACCTTTAACCGATCCAACTGCCCAGGAACTTGGTAGAGCTGGTAGCAATGCAAGTTGATTGTTTTGACTTTGCACTAACATTTCCGCAATACCTGCGGTTGCGCCGAAGTTCCCATCAATTTGAAATGGCGGATGGTTGTCCCATAAATTCGGTAAGGTACTGATGCTTAATTGTTCAGATAAAACTTTGTGCGCGCGGTCGCCATCTAACAAGCGTGCCCATAAATTCACTTTCCAGGCTTGGGACCAACCGGTACCACCATCGCCGCGCGCATTTAACGTAGTGCGTGCGGCCTGTAATAATTCTGGCGTTTGGGTAGCGTCGATTTGGCGGCCGGGGTGCAGAGCAAATAAATGTGAAATATGGCGGTGTTGATTTTTTGGGTCATCAATATCTTGCTTCCATTCCTGCAATTGTCCCCACTTCCCTACACGTACACCTGAATCTATATTCGCTAATATTGCAGCGGTTTGTTGTGCAAATTTTTTATCGCCGACAAGGGCCGCAGCCTCTGCAACATTGCGTAACAAATCAAAGACAATTTGTTGCGACATAGCTGCACCAATCACAAAAGGACCATGCTCTGGTGAGAAGCTGGGCGACACTACCCACTTGCCATCACTCGAATCTTTTACCAAAGTATCCAACCAAAATTGCGCGGCGCCTTTCATCAAGGGATAAGCGCGTTCGCGCAAAAAATTTTCATCCTGCGTAAATAAATAATGCTCGTAGTAATGTTGCGCCATCCACGCGCCGGCTTCCGGTTGCCAAAAAGCAGTGGGCCAATCAATAACTCCCGCAAAGCCCCAAATATTAGTATTAAGAAAAAGTGTCCAACCGTTTGCACCCAAAAGTTTTTTGGCAGCAACCTGCCCCGGTGCGACCAGCGAATCAACAAAATCAAATAACGGAGGAAGGGTTTCTTGCAAATTGGTGGTTTCTGCTAACCAATAATTCATTTGCAAATTAATATTGACGTGGTAGTCGGCATTCCATGGCGGTGTGTTGCTGTGATTCCAGACGCCCTGCAGATTGGCAGGCAAGGAACCTTTGCGTGAAGATGAAATAAGTAAGTAACGACCAAATTGAAAATAAGTTGCTTCCAATGTGCGATCTACAACTGCATCACCTTTACGATAGCCAGCCAATAATTGCGGTGTTGTAAATGCGTTTTCCTTTTGTCCGATGTTTAATGCCACGCGATTAAATAATGTTTTATAGTCAGCCTGATGCGTTGCCAACAATGTCAGAAAAGATTTTTTACTCGCGTTATCTAACGCATTAGTCACCGCTGCGTGTGGATTTTTACCGCGATAATCGGGGTAGCGCTGCGCGTAGTTTGTGCCAGCGCTTAATATGATAAACGCAGAATCAGCCGCTACTACGCTGACTGATTTAGCGCTATTAGTTAGTTGCTTGTCACCTAACTGGTCGTCGCCAACAAGAACTTGTACAGCTGCTTCATAAATCAAATCATTATCTTGCAGCGAACCTTGCACAATAATACGGCCATTATTTACCTGAGTTTTTACACTTCGGTTATCGGGAATATTTAGCGCGGCAGTAAAATTTATTTTTTTCGGTTGATCCGCATTGATACGAACAACAATGACGCCATCAGGATAACTTGCAAAATATTCACGCAAATAATTCACGCCATCCTGCGCATAACTCACTCGCACCAAGCCATTATCTAAATCCAATTCGCGGCGATAATGAGTTACTGCGGACCCCGCAGGAAAACTAAGCACCAGCTCGCCAAAATTTTGGTAATTGCCATACCCGATAGTTTTACGGCCCAACTCTTTAGCTACTACTTCTGGCTCCATCGCGCCTTTTTCAGCGAGCGTGTTACGCACAGCAATTAACTTCGCCTTTTGCGATTCAGCCGGTATACCAAAGTCATAACCTTGTTTTGAACCTAGCCCACCTGTCCAAAGTGTTTTTTCATTGAACTGCAAATGCTCGCGATCCACACCTCCCATCACCACCGCGCCTAATGCGCCATTGCCTATGGGTAGACCTTCGCGCTCCCAATCAGCGGCGGGTTTATCGAACGAAATTTTTAATCCAGCAGCGGGCAATTCAGGTTCCGGCGCTGCTGCCAAACCCATAGGTGTAACTGCCAAAAGCATCAGCACGGCAGCAATCCGTCCGATTTTTATGAGTTGTAATAGCGTTAAAGGTCTATTCCATATAGATGCACCTGATATTTTTATATATTTTGTGGAATGCCAGAGCACCCGCCAGACATATGGTATGTATGACTATATTCGATGGCTCAAATAGTAAAATAGTATTTTTATATATGCAATATTTATTATCTATAATTCATGCATATGAATTAATTTTTAAATATAAAAGATAAATTCGTCATTAATCCCTTACTTTCCATGGCATAAGCCGACGTGACCAAGCGCCTAGGACAAGATCCAAATCATATTATGCACAACCCGGGAATTTTAATTTAGAAGATTGGCCGCAAACACAAGCATCACTCAAGCCGATTCATGTAAAAGCGATTATGGAACAAGCAGGAGTGCATCAAGTCAATTTTAATAAAAGCGCAGAATTTTACGCCGCTGAATTGGATAATTTTGCGAGCTTTGCGCAAGAACAAAATCATCGCCCTCATTTAAAAACGTCCGTCGCACAAAATCTGTCAACCATTGCCATCGTCAACTGCGACTGGAATAACCGTGTACCATCGTAGGAATTTGCGCAAAAATATTTGGGCGAAAGACAATTAGAATTTTTACAACCGCTTTACAGTGACGCTATAACCAATTTGCAAAATAATTGCGATCAACCGATTAATTCATAATCGAATTTTTGGTGCAATTGTAATTAATCTATCCCATCGTTTAATCGTCAGGAGTTACATAGCATTAATATCATTGGCTAATGCGACCTGATTATGACTAAAGAATCCCATCCGTTTTTAATTGTGCTTCTCGCCGCGGTGATTGCTGTTACACCGCTGGCAGTGGATATGTATTTGCCTGAGATGCCCGATATCGCAAACAATCTCGATACCCTTATCGGTAGCGTGCTGCAATCGCTGCATATGCTGAATATGAAGGATTCAGGTTTCGACTCCAACACAGGTTTTATCAAACACCGTGCCGCCAGCTACACACCCAGCGACAAGGGGCCTGGTTGATGCTGATTACGCGCACATGTCATGTCACATGCTTGCGGTGCCTTGTACTCAACAACAGAAGATTTGTTGAAATGGGAAAACGCGCTTTGGAGCGGAAAAGTATTGTCACCAGCTTCACTTAAAAAAATTATTACGCCTCGCAAAGACAATTATGCGTTTGGTCTTTTAGTTTACAAAAATAATGTGCGAACGGTTATCGAACACAACGGCGCTATTCAGGGTTTTAATAGCAAACTAACTTATTACCCAAAAACTAAACTCATCTTTACCGTTTTATCAAACATCAACGGAGATGCGCCTGAAAAAATGGTTAGTGATTTTAATAACATTATGCAATCCAAAAAAATAGAACAATGAAACATGAAAGAAAAGCCAATCAAACAAATGATTGGCTTTTCTTTCATGGTTAGGGATTCAACTGGCTGATACGATCCAAATCAACTAGGCGTGATTCCAAGTCAAACTCAATGTTAAAAAATATAGAATAAGTTACACCTGAAGGAAGCTGGCGCACCACAGAACTTAAGCCGACCCCACCACCACCATGCATTCCCTTGTAACCTACATCTGGAACCCGCGCTTCACCAATCACACCATAGTTAGCTCCAAAATCAATTGGGAGACGATAGTAATGTGCAAATAATGCCATTGTCCTGGGGGTAGTAATTGCGCCGAGTGCGGAGGCCCAATTTTGAAGATCTGCTCCTTCGTCGGCACAGAGGGTTTGTTTGCCTTTGGTAAAAATACTTGGACAAATATCAGTAGAAATATAATTAGGTTCGCGTGCATCTCGATCTTCAGGTTTTATTTGGGCCACTTTGAATTCGGAGGCCCCCACTCCCATGGGGGCCATAATTTCTGATTGAACATACTGCAGATAGTTGGTGTGTGCAGCCTGCTCAATGATCATTCCCAACAGCAAGTAATCAAAATTTGTGTAATTGATATGCCTGTAATCCGGAGTACCGGGAGCATAGTCCAATGGGCGCTCCATTACATGACGAACAATATCTTCACGCGTTGGCGGGCCGGAAAGATTGAGCAAATCCCTAATTGCCGCTTCTTCACCGATAGGATCGCCGGAAATATCTCGATACCAACCACCTTGATGCGATAGCAAATGTTTGATGGTAATGTCTTTAACACGAATATCCGAACCTTCGGATAATAAATTTTGGGGCAACCAACAAGGGGTATTACTGCCGGTACAAAAAGCATGATCGGAAAGCGATAGGACGCCGTTAGCAACCAACTTGTGAACTCCTGCGGCAGTAACAGGTTTAACAATACTTGCTGTCCGCATCAACGCGTCAGCTTTTAACGCAATTGTCTTTTCGGCGTCTTGAAAACCATAGGCTTGTTCGTATTCGATTTGACCATTTTTGGCAACAGCCAAGGTGACGGCGGTGGCACCGGTGCTTAGCATAATGTTCTTTATTTCTTTATCCATTTCTACACTTAACACCAGAGTCGCACTACTGCTAGCGCTACTAGCGGTACTGCTTGATGCAGCAGAGCTAACGGTGGAAGAGCTAGAAGCGAAAGACGTGGAATCCCCGCTACCTTCGCCGCAACCCACTAATACAATAGCAAATACCGCTGCCGAAAAAACCTTTAACAACCGCATAATTACTCCTAATCTGAACCTGAAATGGGATAGCCTTGGTTAAATTTATTCACTGCTGGGAATTTATATTGAACCCAGCACAGAACAAGCCTGTAGGATTTTGTAGAACTTGTCGCTGATAGCGTGTTAGATGGCGGATTTAAAATGTAGGCGGTTCAATTAGGCGGTTGAGTGGTGAATAGTTTATTGCGAAAAGCTGAATATTACAGATAGCTTTTCCAAAGTGGTGGAGGTGAACGTATCAATAATGCTAGGCTTAAAAAACATCATAAAAAATCTGAATAAAATTTGACATGACAACCATAGAAGCCACTCATAAAAAGCCTATCCAATTCCTTTCTGCATCATGGCAATTTTGGTTGTGCAATATTGTGGGATGGTTTGTATTTGATGTAGCTCAGGGGTTGCGCGCCTCTTTTAGCGGAGGCTCAGTTCTCAATAATTTTATAAAATACATCCCTACAGCAATGCTGGGCATATTTGTTAGTTTATGCATTCATTTCTTTTATAAGAAATTTCAATGGCACAAACATCACCCAACGGGGCTCATTCCCATTGCAGGGTTAATCTCTATTACATTTGCCTGCATCAATACCTTCGTTAACCTTTCTGATCTGGTGGTCTCAATCTCCGAAATTTGCTCGCGTGAATATCTACGCCCGCCCAACTCTTGTGGAGTAGTCAGCGATCTTTTTTTACAAAGCTTGGGAATTATGCTGGTTTGGTGCCTGTTTTATTTTTTAATCCAAGCAGAGCGACATAACCAGCAGGGTGTCCGACTGAGCGGCTCGGACATAAGCAAAGCAATATTTACATTACTTATATTAAACCACCTAGGGACATTACTAAGTGTGCTTGCCTATGTGGAATGGGGAAACACCCACTACTTATTCTCTAACGATTATTTTTTTGGCGCCGTGAGCGGGATTATTTTCACTATTTTATTTGCGTCTTACATATTGTTCATACAGCCTGGAGGTCAACTTTTTGGATCACGGATACTGCCGCTAATACCTACACTGTGCGCAATGTCTTTTTGTTGTGCCGTATTAAGTATTGGTGCCGGGAGCGCATTTTCGCGGTTATATTATTTACAACCCAATGGCTACTCCTCGCTCACCGACTATGCACACTATATTTTATTCGGGAAAAATTACGGGAATTTTACCAGCAAAGGTCACTTGGCTGGGGTGCTCCAAGGCGTATTTATGGACAACTTGATAGTTGCTTTATTTTTTCTAAACTATCGCTATTCGGGCTACTGGCAAATACCATCCAAACATCAACCAATTGAAATAGGCTTAAAAAAATCCTTTGCTTTTTGGGGTTGTAATTTTTTATTTTGGCTTTTCTTTGGATTATTAATATATGCCACCGACCTGATGGATATAACCTCCATTGGAACGAGCACGCCTTTGATAAGTACCATTTCTTTCGCAGGAGTAGGCATCTTCATGGGCGCAGTATTGCGCGCTCAAATAAAGTATTTTGCAACAGTTAAGACAGCTGCTATAGCGTTGGGACTAAAGATATTCATTGCATCGCTATTCATGGGACTGCTATTAACGAGCGCACTTTGGCTAATTAATTACGCCTATATTTTAGTTGTACTGGATGGGTATAAATTACAAGAATACGTACGCTTTGTTTTTTTTGGAAATTACGTATTCGCTAGCCTTTTAGTATCCTGCGTGCTGTGTAGTTTATGGTCATTCATTTGTTACATGATTGAGTCACAGCAATTACAGCGCGACGCCACTATCAAACAACTTCAGATAGAAATGAATATGAAAGAGGTTCAACTAAATGCATTAGCTGGAAAAGTTGATCCTCATTTTGTTTTTAACGCACTGAATAATATTCGTGCCTTAGTTGATGAAGACAGTGAAAAAGCGCGTTCAGCCATTGTGGTGTTATCGGATATTTTACGCAGCCCAATCACGACCAGTTTACAGAATAAAATTCCGCTAACTGAAGAACTGACTTTGGTTAGAAATTATATATCCTTGTCAAAAATCCAGTTTGAAGATCGCCTAACCTATGTGGAAGACGTCAGCGAGGATGTAACCGAAGCTTTAATACCCTCCATGATGCTTCAAATTTTAGTAGAGAATGCAATTAAACATGGCATTAGCCAATTACCAGATGGTGGGGTTTTATCATTACAAATACGCAAAAGCGCGCAGCAGCTGGTGTGTACAATAATAAATCATGGACATTTACAATTGAACTCAAGTACATCGGGGTTTGGTGTTGGTACCAAAATTATTCATGATCGTTTAGGGTTGTTATATGACAATAACGCTAGCTTTAGCTTGCAAGAAATAAACAATACTGTAGTCGCCGAGTTGATTTTGCCGCTTGAGAGTAGTGTATGAAAGCTTTAATTGTTGAAGATTCACGTTTAGCTCGCGTTGAACTAAACAAATTACTACGAGTGCATAATAATATTCAAGTGTGTGGTGAAGCCGAAAATCCCAGAGATGCATTACCAATTATTCTCAAAGAGCGACCTGAGCTTTTGTTTCTGGATATTAATATGCCAGGGAAAAATGGTTTTGAATTGCTTCAAGAATTGGATTACGAACCTAAAGTTATTTTTATTACCGCCTTTGCAGACTACGCTTTACGCGCTTTCGAGTTCAGCACCGTTGATTACTTACTAAAACCTATCACTGCTGAAAGATTAAAAGTAGCTATTGATAAGCTCGTGACACTGAGCTCTGAAGACGCCGCGGACAGCCCAGATTTATTGACATTAACCAGTCGTGTTCTACTACGCGATGGTGAATATTGCCATTGGGTTTGCCTACAAGACATTCATTACTTTGAAAGCTGCGACAATCATACTCAGGTTATTTGGAATGAAGGTAAAGCCTTAATTTATCGCACACTCAGTAAAATAGAAGCTCGCGTACCCACCGACAACTTCTTTCGTGCTAGTCGGCAGCACATTTTAAACATCAATGAAATTAAGATAGTCGAGCCTTGGTTTAATGGGGGCTATAAACTGCAACTGAAATCTGGAACGCGCATTGAAGTATCTAGAAGACATGCAATGCGGTTTAAAGACATATTTAGTTTATGATTCTTTGAGATCACAATAGCTGAGTGGTAATCAAGCTGCTTGTAAAGGAAATTCACTGCCAAACGAGCATAGAGCTGTATAAACAAACTGCTTCGTTGAGGTGAGAAACGAAAGGAAAGCGAGAAGGGGAAGAAAAATAAACTAGGCCGCTTTTCGCAAGCGAACCTAAAGTTGAGAAAAAATCTTTCTCGAATAGGAGCATATAGAGACACTACCGTGCTAAAACAAAATTACGCAAGCCTAAAGCTTCAGGATAAGGCGCCCAAAAAGTTTGTTGTTTTAGATAAGGGTCATCTAAAGTCATTAAATGGTGCTTAAGTAATGTAAGCGGAACAATAATAGGTGTTAATCCCTGAGCGTATGATTCAATACTATTACTTAACTCCTCTTTATCTAATTTGCTAATGTGCAATTTTAAATAACCACGCAAATGCATTAGCGCATTTGCATTACTTTTTCGCGTCGTTTGATGGTTAAGTGCAGACATCAATAATGTGATAAATTCGTTACACAATTCTTCAATCGGCCTGCCCGCCAGATTTGCTAAAAGCTTTCCGATTAAAAAATAACTGGGGACATGATGCGCCATCACTTGATATTTATAGCGCGAATAAAATGCTATTAATTTTTTTGCGCTCGGCTCGACTGCAACTGATTGACGCCAGTCGTGTAATGCGAAAACTTTCGTAATAAAATTTTCGCGTAAACCCGCATCACTTAATCGTCCAGCTTCTTCAACCGGGATTAGCGGCATTAATTCCATAAAGCGTTTTGCAAAAGCACCACGGCCACGGCTATCAATACTATACCCATTTTCACCGTAACGTTTTACGCCATAAACACCACAACTCGGAGAGTTTTGAGTAAATACATATCCGCATATCTCTGGCATTTGCTGAACGACTCGATCAGCTTCTTGGGCAAGAGCATCAGTCACATCCAACGAAGGATTTTCTACGCCACGAATTCGTTCCTGCCCATCTGTCACAATCAACCGAATGGGTTTGCGAGGCACACCTAAACCTATAGCAAGCTCAGGGCATATCGGTAAAAAATTAACGTATTTAGCAAGCACATCCATTAAATAAGTGTTTCGCTTATGGCTTCCATCATATCGAACTGGCTCACCTAACAGACATTGACTAACACCGAGAGAAATTTTTTCCATCATAAAGACCTAAACATAGAGAACCAAACCTAGAGACTTAAATCTAGAGACCTAAACTTGTAACGATTTTTTTGAAGAAGATTTCTTCTGTAACCACCAATAAAATCTTATACCAAGAAGCGCAGCCGTTAATACACCGAAAACGACAGCATCTGTATAACTTGATCTCACTTGTAGCAATACGTGCAGCCAAGCTAAAAAGATCACGAGATAAATACTTTTATGCAACGTGACCCAATTTTTTCCTAGCCTACGCATCATTCCCTTTGTTGATGTTATTCCCAAGATAATTAGCAGAATTATCGCGGGAATGGTAAGTAAAATATAAGGTCGCTTGATTAATTCAGCACCAAAGCTAGAAAAATCCAATGCTAAGATAAATACAAAATAGGCAATCATATGTAAGAGCGCGTAAAACAACGTAAATAAACCGAGCATACGCCTATGCGGCATTAACCAACCTTGACTGGCTAATTTTTTAAGCGGGGTCACGGAAAGAGTAATGATTAAAAAATAAAATGCCCAAGTGCCAATAAACAATACGACAGCTTTTTGCGGATCAGCGCCTAACGCATTTTTCGCAGCTTTAAAAATTAAAAAACACAGTGGTAATAAACAAATAATAAAAATAACAACACGGCGCCATTTGGTCGGCATATTAAAATCTCAATAGTATTTTTTTAAATCCATCCCTTTGTAAAGACTAGCCACTTGCTCACCATAACCATTAAACATTTGCGTAGGAATAGTATTTGGGTTGAATAAGCCGCTCGGCAAACGTCGCTCTTTTGCTTGCGTCCAACGCGGGTGATCCACTGCAGGATTCACATTAGCATAAAACCCATATTCGGAAGGTGCGATTTGATTCCAAGAAGTGTCGGGCTGGCGCTCTGTTAGCTCTATTTTTACGATGGACTTAATATTTTTAAAACCATATTTCCATGGCACTACTAACCGCAGTGGCGCACCGTTTTGATTAGGCAAGGTTTTTCCGTACAAGCCAACCGCTAATATGGTAAGAGGATGCATGGCCTCGTCAATTCGCAAGCCTTCTCGATAAGGCCAGTCAATTGTACTTAATACACTTTTTTGTTCAGGAAACTGTTTAGAATCTTTTAACGTAGTAAAGGACACATATTTTGCTTTACTGGTAGGCTCGAAACGTTTTAATAAACTTGCCAATGAAAACCCAACCCAGGGAATAACCATGGACCAGGCCTCAACACAGCGCATACGATAAACACGCTCTTCTAAATCAATACCTTTTAATAAATCCTCCAAATTGTATTTGCCAGGCTTACCGACTTCTCCCGATATTTCGACCTGCCACGGGTGAGGTTTAAAATTTTGGGATTTTTTCGCGGGATCCGTTTTGTCATAACCGAATTCATAGAAATTGTTATGGCCTGTCACGCTATCATAAGGTGTTAATGTTTCAGTAAGTTTCTGCGTATCAGCCTTGGCGCGTGCAATTTGTTGATTCAACCACTCCGGGCCTTTGTTGTTAGCTTCAGCAGCGGTATAACTAGGGTCCGCCAATAAATCTTGCGAATGAAATGTTGCCGCACCTATCAGGCCTGTTGCAATTGTGCCGCGCATAAAATCGCGACGGGCGCGGTAAATATGCTCAGGAGTAATCTCGGAGGGAGAAATGTCAGCAGAGTTTTTGATGATCATAGTGACCTCATTGTGGGTGGGTAATCTATTGATGCGCAAAGTGCTATTTTGTTACAAACATTATGTTTTGCACAATTCAATACATTAGATGGCTAACTATTATTATTGTTCAATTATTAGTATTTCCACTGACTCTTAACTTACAACTTACTTCCAGCCTACTTCCAACTTAATGATGTTCTAGCTCAAAAATATAATTTTGCCCTTGTATTGCACAAATGTAGAGCTTTTCGGTCATAAGATCACAGTACTGTATGGCCAGCTGCGGATTTACAGGAATTTTTTCACTTATCCACATCGCTGCTTTATCTTTTTTAAGATACCTATACATAATCTCAAAACGGTTCACAAAATTTACGTTTTTGGATTGTAAATCTTCATAAAGGTAGGCAAAACGTGCGTAGGTCATAGTGACAGCACCTAAACCAATAGCACACATTTTTTCAATATATTGTCGGTAAGCTGAAGTTACATAAGCATTCAAGGATTGGCCTTGCTGAAACAACGGCAAAGCCATTTTATTTGCATCAAGTAATACGCCTTGCGCCAGATTTTTGTTGGCTTTATTACCGATTAGACGATAACGTTTTGATGAGCATCGAATTTCAGCGGCATTTAATTGACAGTTGGAATTCCCTACAGCACTTGGCCACTTATCAAATTTTCGTGCTACATAATCTCCAGTAAAACTTTCTTGCTGAATTGGCACGGATTTGGTTGATTCTTTTTTCACTGTTTGTTTTTTCACTGTTTCTTCTTGTTCATTATCAGTGACATTGCTTACGGAGAGATCGCCCGCAGACGCTTTCGCTCTTTTAGGCGGTGGCAATACAATACGATTCCGCTCTGCAGGTATTTTAAGTAAAGATGCTTGTACAACCTCATTATTACGTTTGAACTGATCAAAAGATGGTAGCCCCTTCGTTTTGCCTTTAGCCTCTAATTCACAATAAATTTGTTCATAATAGGTTTTGGCAGATGCAAAACAAAATTGACCGGCCTGCGCATAAGCGGCCCCCAATAAAATGAAACTTGTCACAACAGAAAAAATTAATTTTTTCATGAATGCATGTCTCGGAAATTTTGATGCCTTTGTAAGCTAGCCTAATGCGAAATCAACCAACATTGATGAATTTTTTGATTGCGTTTGAAATCTTCATCTATTGTTTGAGCACTAATATCCTTAATAGTATAGGCATTGAGTGCTTCTAAATCTAATTTAAAAGTGCGTAAATTATTAGAAAATATTAAGGTGCCATCTTCAGCCAACGCGCGCATGCAATGATGAATCATTTCAGCATGATCACGTTGCACATCAAGATCATCCTCCATGCGCTTGGAATTTGAAAAACTTGGCGGGTCGAGCAAGATCACATCAAACTGCTGATCATTAGTTTCCAACCATTTTAAACAGTCCGCCTGCTCCAACCGATTGCGTGACTCACTTAAACCATTGAGCGCAAAGTTCTTTCGTGCCCAATTTAGATAGGTATTGGACATGTCCACACTCACTGTATAACGCGCACCGGCCATAGCAGCTCGCACGCTAGCAGAAGCGGTATAGCAAAATAAATTTAAAAAGCGGGCGTCTTTAGCATTTTCAGCAATCATATCGCGCACGATGCGATGATCCAAAAACAAACCCGTATCCAAATATTGCCACATATTAATATGCAATTTTGACTCGCCTTCTATCACACTAAACAATTCACCGGTAGGAATTTCAGTGAGCTTTTCGTATTGCATAGTGCCTTTATTGCGACGCCGTTGCTTGTAACTTATGTTTTCTATAGGCACATCTAAAGCATAAGGAATGGCCGCTTCAATTTCAGCAAAGCGTTGCGCGGCACGATCTTCATCGACTGATTTAGGTGCGGCATATTCTTGCACATTGATATACATTTTTTCGCTATGACCGTGCAGGGGTACACCGCGATAAATATCAATAGCAGCAGAATATTCCGGCATATCCGCATCGTACAAACGATAACAACTTATATTATTTTTCTTGACCCATTTTGCCAGTTGCTTCAGGTTTTTTTGCAGCCGATTAACTAACATCTGCGCACCGTTTGAAAGTGCAGCCGCTTGTTCTTGTTTATTGGTTTCTTGTACTAATTTTTCAGCGGCTGCGCGCTCTTCTTTGTTATGACTAAAACGGCCATCTTGTTCGATGCGGCTTTGCACAAAAGCATCACCATCAATACTAAACATTAAGAGCTCACTGGGAATAGTACCGTTAAATAATTTATATTTTTTATCTGAGCGTAAACCCATTTGCTTGCCTAATTCAGGGTTTCCCGTAAATACACCGGCACGCCAGCCCTGGAATTCATTACGTAACCTTTCACCCAAATGGGCATACAACATTTTTAAAGATTCGACTTCACCCAACCTTTCACCATAAGGCGGGTTACTTAAAATCAAACCATTTTTTAATTGTGCATGGGTTGGCTTTTTAAATTCAGCTAATTCTTTGCGACTTACGCGCAACCAATTATCCAATTCAGCGCTAATAATATTTTCCTCTGCCGCGCGAATAACTTTTATATCTGCATCGTACCCACGAATTTCCGGTAACTCTTTTGCAAGGCCAACTCTGCGACGTTCGTGAGCTTCATTGCGTAACGCTAACCAAATTGCGTTATCGTGTTTAAGCCATCGTTCAAAACCAAAACCAACGCGACCTAAACCTGGAGCTATATCCGCAGCCATTAACGCTGCCTCTATTAAAATAGTGCCTGAACCACACATTGGATCAAGCAATGCACCACCTTCAGCCGCAATTTGCGGCCAGCCAGCACGTAATAATATTCCTGCCGCGAGATTTTCTTTCATGGGCGCACTGCCCTGTTTCAAACGATAACCACGACGATGTAAACTTTCACCAGAAAGATCAATGCTGATAACAACTTTATCTTTGCTTAAGCGCGTATTAATACGCAAATCAGGATCGCGCTTGGCAACAGATGGTCGCTCGCCACTTAAATCGCGTAGCGTATCCACAATCGCATCCTTAACTTTAACTGCACCAAATTGAGTATTGCGAATCGCATCGCTCGTGCCCACAAAATCTACCAACAAAGTACCCGTTGGGCTGAGGTGCTCCTCCCATGCAATGGCACGTGTGCCGTCATACAAGTCCTCTTGGCTATTTACATCAAAGCTAGTGAGCGGCAAAAGCACCTTATTGGCGAGTCGCGACCAAAGGCAAACTCGGTAAGCTGTTTCGATGCTACCACCAAAATACACACCCGCTACGGTTTCACGCACATCAGCTGCGCCTAGCTGTAAAATTTCTGTCAGCAAAAGCCCCTCGAGGCTTTTGGGGCAAGTAGCAAAAAATTGATATTCGATCATGGATAAGGCCAGTTTATAGTCATAAATCGCCAATTATGGCGCAATAAATTGCAATTAATGAAGCTCGTTAATACCGCGCTTACACGCTAGAGCTTTATGAGATATTAAAAAGATTAACTAGAAGAATTTAATCGTTCACAAAGGGAACCTTTATTTGGTGTACTACACAAACTATATACGAGCTAGCAAAAGCCAAAGGAGGTATTGTACCAAGCTCGTATATAGAAGTGCGTAACAGATGTATCTGTTTATAGATGTACCATTGTAGATGTCCAAATAACTTTTAACTTTGCTATTTGAAATCTCATAATAGAGGTGCTTTATCGGATGAAACGTCAAAAACGAGACCCAATAGAACGTGCATTTACAAAAGGCTACCAAGCCGGGATTCAAGGTCGATCGCGAAGCGGTTGCCCCCATGAGGCGGGTGTAGTACGACAGCAGTGGTTGAGCGGCTGGCGAGAATCGCGAATCGACCAATGGGATGGTTTGAACCGTATGGCGCAAATCCAAAAACTCAGTAATCTACAACCTCTGGCCGCTGCCAGTTAATATTCAACCCACATTGCAAACAAACACAATACTTTTTGGTAAAACTAATTAATTCGCTAATCGGTGAATTTCAGTAAATAAAAAAGCCTCTATAATGAGGCTTTTTTTATGGCTGGCTTTTATACTACTTTTTTAATTACAAATTTTTACTACATTATTTAATGCAGTCAGAAAAATAATCACGCACAATAATTTTTGTTAACAGCAAAACTGTAGTTGATAATATAACTGGATGCTTTATTTTAACAAAGAGATTGCCGCAGCGGCCTCACTAATTAACGCAGGCCCACGATAAATAAATCCACTGTAAATTTGTACTAATTTTGCACCGGCTTGTATTTTTTCTGCAGCACTTTCACCGTCTAAAATACCACCCACACCAATAATGGGCAATTTACTCCCCAGCTCCGCATAAAGCGCTTTAATAACTTGGGTGCTTTTATCTCGCACTGGCGAACCACTTAAACCACCTGTTTCCTGACTGATAGCATAATGTTCAACACCTTCACGACCAATCGTAGTGTTAGTGGCAATTACAGCATCCATACCTTGTTCTAACAGCGTTGTAGCAACCTGCTGAATCGCAAAGCTATCCAAGTCCGGTGCTATTTTTACGGCTACAGGCACATAACGGCCTACTTCCTGTTGCAATTTTAGCTGCTCTGCTTTTAATGTTTCGAGCAAACGATTTAATGAATCACCAAATTGCAAATCCCGCAATCCCTTGGTATTTGGAGATGAAACATTCACCGTAATATAATCTGCGTGCGCATAAACTTTACGCAATCCGATAACATAATCTTGTGCCGCATCCTCAACGGGAGTAGTGGCATTCTTACCAATGTTAATTCCCAAAACACCTTGATAACGACGACGTTTAACTTGCTCGACAAGATGCTCTACGCCTTTATTATTAAACCCCATTCGATTAATGATGGCCTGCGCTTCCGGGATGCGAAATAAACGCGGCTGCGGATTACCTCCTTGAGGCATAGGCGTGACAGTTCCTATCTCAACAAAGCCAAAACCCATCGCACCCAAGGCGTTAAAATAATCACCATTTTTATCGAGCCCAGCGGCTAAACCAACTGGGTTAGGAAATGTGATTCCCATTACTTCAATCGGATTGGCCGAAATATCGGGTACAAATAAATTTAACAACTTTAAGCGCTCCGCGGCACCCAACATATCCAAACTAAACTCGTGCGAAGTTTCAGCGTCTAATTTAAAGAGTAAATCGCGAAAGAGTGCGTACATAGAATCTGCTCGTATTAACCAATTCGGAGGGCTAATTACCCTGTAAAATAATGCGCGCAGGATACTGGAATTATTGTATTTAGTCGATTTTTTCTATGTGGTGAAAACGATTATCATCACTAAAGTGAATACGAAATATACCCATGATACCTACATGGGTAACAAATGGACGCAAAATATTCGCGGGAAAGCGTACACGGCGGCCGTCAATACTTCGTGCTGAAACTTCTTTAGCCGTGCCTTCATATAAGCGCTGAAATTCGTCAGAACTAATGCGTAGCTGCATAACAATTGAATGCAAAACTTTTTCCTTAGGTTGTGAGTGTCATAGACTTTTTCAATTAAGACAATGTGCTTTAACGTAAAACGGAAGTTAATTTACATATGACAATTCGGAATGTTGCGTAGCTTGGGCTAAATCCAATAAATCACGCAAGGCAACAGAAAATACCGCAAAGTCTGTTCCACTGCTAGCCTGCAGCTCGTTTACCATTACCTTCCAACGTTGAATCAATTCTGCCTGTTGAATGCTCCATTGTTGAACAACAGCATCAATTGAAACCTCATCGTTTACAAAATGCATTAAAGAAATAGTGAGCGCCCGCAATTGCGATTCTAAATCATCCATATAGGTTTCGCGGGCCATTGCTTGCCAAAATGTTTCTACGTGCAAATCGGAAATTTGTGTAGCAAACCAGGGTAAACTTAAATATTCACCCAGAAAAAAATACATAGTAGTCACTAGTTCAAGTGATTTCTCACTGCGTCTGGCCGCTTCAGCCACACTTAACCCTGAATATAAATAAGAGGTTTCTGTAGCCGGCAATATAAGCTGATCGGGTATACCATTTTTTTGTAAATACTCAACGCTCATTGTCCAAATTTTCAGAGAATCACCTTTCAGTAATTGTGGCAATTGTTCGGTGACTTTTGTTACAACAGGCGCAAAAAATGCAACTTCATTCACGGGCTCAATAATGCTACGACGATTGCGCAGAAACCAACGCGTTGCCCGACGAACCCGGCGAATCATTCCAATCAATAATTCAATTTGTAATTTTGCGGGCACTTTATAATCCAACTCTTGCACGCCCTGAATGAAACTTTCCATTTTATAAATATCGCGCGCGACTACATAAGCTTTAGCGACCTCACCCGTTTTAGCCCCGGTAGACTCAATTAATCGTTGCGCAAAACTAATACCCATATTGTTAACCACATCATTAGCAATTTGAGTTGCAACAATTTCACGGCGCAAACGATGCTGATAAAGTTGCTGAGGATATAACTGGTTAACTTTTTGCGGAAATGCACCTTCAATAGATGCGGCCATATAGATATCGTCAGCAATATTAGATGCTGTCAAATCTTCTTTTAAAACTGCTTTGGCGTAAGATATTAATATCGCCAGTTCAGGGCGAGTTAACCCTCTGTTATGAGTTTGCCGCTCTAATAAAACATCATCGCTCGGTAAGAATTCTAACCTACGGTTCAAACGCTTTTGATTTTCCAAACCACTCATGAAACGGCGATATTCAGCGCTACGTGCAAATGACTCAGTTTCTGCAATGCTAATTGCTTGGGTTTGGCGGTAAGTATTTTTTAATACTAACTGCGCAACGTTATCTGTCATTTCAAAGAGTATTTTATTGCGTTGCTTTGCAGTCAAGTCGCCACTACTCACAATTTCATTGAGCAGAATTTTTATGTTAACTTCATGATCGCTGCAATCTACTCCGCCAGCATTATCAATAAAATCGGTATTACAAGCACCGCCATCCAGACCCGAACTAACTAATGATCCCATACCACCCGTTAAACAATATTCAATACGACCACGCTGAGTCATGCCCAGATTTCCGCCTTCGCCAAAAACTTTACAACGCAGTTGATTGCCGTTAATTCGCACTGCATCATTTGCTTTGTCGCCAACATCTGCGTGAGTTTCACTACTGGATTTTACATAGGTTCCTATGCCGCCATTCCAAATTAAATCCACAGGTGCTTTTAATAGACAATTCATTAATTCAGCCGGTGTTAGGGTGGCTTCACGAATGTCAAAACGCTGTTTCATTTCAGGAGTGATAAGAATAGATTTTGCGTCACGATTAAAAACGCCACCGCCAGTGCTAATGAGTGCTTTATCATAATCACTCCAGCCTGTTTTCGGCGTTGTAAACAAACGTTGCCGTTCTGTAAAACTGATCGTGGAGTTTGGGTTAGGATCAATAAAAATATGCATATGATTAAATGCAGCGACTAAACAAATATGATTCGATAACAGCATACCGTTGCCAAATACATCGCCGGCCATATCACCAATACCCACAACCGTGAAATCTTGTTGCTGAATGTTTATATTTTTTTCCTTAAAATGCCGCATCACGGCGATCCATCCACCGCGAGCAGTAATTCCCATGCCTTTATGATCGTAACCCTGGCTCCCTCCAGATGCAAAAGCATCTCCCAGCCAATGTTTATATTCAGCAGAAATATTATTAGCAATATCAGAAAAAGTTGCAGTGCCCTTGTCAGCGGCAACAACTAAATAAGGATCCTCATCGTCGTAGCACACTACATTAGCCGGCGGAATAATTCTTCCATCTACTATATTGTCAGTTAAATCTAATAAGCCGCGAATGAAAATTTTGTAACACTCGATACCTTCTAATTGAATCGTTTCACGCGACACCGCTTGTGTCGATTGCGGTTGCGGCATTTGCTTGCACACAAAACCACCTTTAGCACCATTAGGTACAATCACAGCATTTTTAACTTGTTGCGCCTTTACCAGCCCTAATATTTCCGTGCGATAATCTTGTATTCGATCTGACCATCGCAAACCACCGCGCGCAACTTTACCACCACGCAAATGTACACCTTCAACTCGCAATGAATAAACAAATATTTCATAAAGGGGACGAGGTTCGGGAATATCAGAAATAGTGCGCGGGCTTAATTTTATGGATAAGTAAGTTTTTTCTAAACCATTTTCTTTCTGAAAATAATTAGTCCGTAGGCTACCATTTATAAGCATAAGAAAACGACGTAGAATTCTATCCTCATTTAAATTTTGCACGGCATTGAGATTAACAACAATTGCTTCACATAGCGCGTCTAACGCTTTAGTTTTTTGTTCTACGTTAGCGACAAAACCAGGATTGAATTTTTGATTAAATAAGGTTATTAACTGGCGTGTTATATCCCGGTTATTCACTAAGGCATTGGCAATATAATGCTCACTAAAATTGAACAATGTTTGCCGCATATAACTTGCATAAGTACGCAACACAAACACTTCGCGCCAGTTTAATTCTGAACTTAATACCAGCTTGTTAAAAGAATCATTATCTGTCTTTTTATGCCATATTGCCGAAAAAGCCTCCTGAAATAATGATTTAACCTGAAGAACATCTAAAACATAAGGTAAATTGTAACTTAATTGGAAATCATGCAACCAAACCACACCATTACTTTGTGTTTGAATAGCGTAGGGATTTTCCGACAATACTCTAAGCCCTAAATGCTCTAATACTGGAATGATATCTGAGAGCTCAATTGTTGCTCCCTTACGAAAAATTTTAAATCTAACAACATGTGGTTCGGCACCTACGGGCTGATAAAAACTCATTGCAATATCATTTACTGTTTTCAGTTCAGCAATTGAAATAATGTCATGAACGGCCGTGCGTGATTCAAAATGTTCTTTATAAGATGATGAAAAGGCGTTGCGATACTCTGCCAGTACGCGCATGGCTTTTTCTTCACCCAAGGATTCAATCAATGATGTATGTAAATGGTCCTCCCAGGAACGAGTCATTTCACGAATTCGGCCCTGTAACTTTACTTGATCGTATTCTAGTGGCAAGCGTTGATCTATTTTAAATACCACATGCACGCGCGCTAAAATTGATTCAGAAAAATAGGTGGTAAACTCACTTTCAGTCGCATGAATTGTTTTACCGATAAGCTCTTGAATGCTTAAGCGAATTTGCGTCGTAAATACGTCACGCGGAATATAAATTAAACAACTTATAAATTTCCCGAACGGATCACGTCGCATAAACAAACGCACCTGATACCGCTCATTAATTTGTGCTACGCCAGCTACTATTTCATAAAGCTCTGAACTATTACTTAAAAATAACTCGTCCCTGGGAAAAGTTTCTAAAATTTGCTGCAGACTTTTACCGTCATGACTATTCCGTGTTAGCCCGGATCGATCAAATACTTTGCTAACTTTATCGCGTACCAACGGTATTTTACTTGGGCTCATGGTATATACATTTGACGTGTACAAACCCAGAAAACGCACCTCACCAATCATTTCGCCTTTATTGTTAAATTGCTTTATCACAACATAGTCTGAATAGGCTTGCCGATGAATTCTTGAACGCACAGACGATTTTGAAAAAGTGAGTACTTGTGGTGCGAGATGAAAACGCGCGATGCCTGGATGTAAATCACTGACTTCTGAAGAATCTTCCGCAGCATCTTTGTGAGCAAATAGCCCTAAACGCTTTTTAGCATTTTCGCGTAAAAAATTTTTATTACCCTGTTTGACAAAATCGTATTCTTTGTAGCCCAAAAAGGTAAAGTTGTTATCACATAGCCAGGTTAAGAACTTCTGGCTTTCAGTAATATTGGCAACCGCAACTGATTCTTTAGCGTGGTTTAAATTCTTTTCAGCCGCTTGAACGGCTTGTAACATCGGTTGAAAATCCTGCACCACAGTCACAAGCTCAGCCAATACTGACAATACGCTTTGCGCAATGCTTTTTAATTCATCTTCTTGTGTTAATAAATTAATTTCTAAATACACCAGTGCTTCTTTAGATGCAGATTTTTCTTCTCCACCCACATCCAGCAATTTAATGTATTGATTTTTTGCATCGCGCTGAACCATTAATACGGTGCTTTTAATGGTGTGAATAGCAATATTACGGCGATTTAATTCGATGCGAATCGAATCAACAAGAAAAGGCATATCCTTCTGCAATATAATTAATACCGTATGGGGACAAACCCAACCATCCACATCTAATTTAGGATTACATAACTGTAACTTAGGTTGCACACCATCAAAGTTACCCAGATAACGCCACCATTGGTAAACGCTGCCAAACATATCCGTTAAGTGCCGCCCAATAAGGTCCTCCATGGGATAACGCGAAAAATAATGTTCCGCGAAATACATAAATTCCGGGAGTTCTCCAGCGGCTAATTTTTCACCCGCAAAGTGCCGTAGATCTTGTAGAAAAGCAGTCAGCTCATGCGTTAAAATTAATGGGTTTTTCACCGTAAAACTCCTCTCCATGCATTTCTGGAACTTGAGATTAGTTAAGCCTAGCTCATAAAATGAACTCAGCCGAAATAAGGACAGAAAAAACCCACTCCCCCATTTACTAAAAGTTGAAATATCAAGGAACTGCCCCCAGATACCACAGTCTATTCGCAGCTTGGGCCGCGGTAGCCATGGCTTACAATTTCCAATCAGAATAAATAGCAATATGGTTAATGAATTAATAAAAAAAAGGCAAGGTTATTTATGAATACATTTCAACACTTTCAAGCACTAAACCTGTGGCTCAACGATCAAATTATTGGCCAGGAACATTTAATCGAACGCTTACTTATTGCGCTTTTGGCTGATGGCCATTTGCTTGTGGAAGGGGCTCCTGGTCTCGCTAAAACCAAAGCAATTAAAACGCTGGCGCAGGCCATTGAAGGCGACTTTCACCGCATTCAATTTACACCCGATTTGCTTCCCGCTGACGTTACCGGCACAGATATTTATCGACCACAACAAGGTACTTTTGAATTCCAGGCAGGCCCTATATTTCACAATCTGGTGTTGGCTGATGAAATTAACCGTGCACCAGCAAAGGTCCAGTCGGCATTATTAGAGGCAATGGCTGAACGCCAAGTCAGCGTGGGCAGTAAAACTTATCCGCTCCCTGAACTTTTCATGGTGATGGCCACACAAAATCCGATTGAACAAGAAGGTACTTATCCGCTACCGGAAGCACAACTTGATCGTTTTTTAATCCACGTAAAAGTGGACTACCCTGAGGTTGCCGCTGAGCGCCGCATTCTGCAATTGGTACGCAATGAAGCGGCCGCCATTGCCACCACGTTACCGGTAAGACTTTCACAAAATACTTTGTTTGCCGCACGCCAGGAAATTCTCGGCCTTCACATGGCTGACAGCGTAGAAGAATATATAGTTCAATTGATCAACGCATCTCGTCGCCCAGCTCAGTACAGTCAGGATTTAGTCCAATTATTGGAATACGGCGCGAGTCCGCGCGGCACTATTGCTATCGACCGTTGTGCTCGCGCTCATGCCTGGCTACATGGCAAAGACTTTGTGAGCCCTGATGATATTCAAGCAGTAATTCACGATTGTCTACGTCATCGTTTGATTCTTAGTTTTGAAGCGGAAGCGAACGGAATTAATAGCGATCAAGTTATCGACAAACTTCTCGCCGCTGTTCCTATCGCGTAAGCGGAGCCAGTTAATGAGCCAACTCACTAATACCACTCAACTTACTAACACCACTCAATTTGCTCATACAAGCACGAATAAAATTCATGCGGGTACAACGCTACAGAGTCTCAACCCAAAAGGCGCTTACACCGATTTGGCAAGCTTACTACGCGTGCGTTTTGCCGCGCAGGATTTACGTTTATTTGTTCCGCGCCCCGTAAAAAGTTTATTAAATGGCGGTGACCGCACTCGCTTTCGTGGCCGCGGTATGGATTTTGAAGAAGTGCGGCTTTACCAGGCAGGTGATGATGTACGCAGTATTGATTGGCGAGTGACCGCACGCACGCAAGTACCGCACACCAAAGTCTATCGCGAAGAGCGCGAGCGCCCCGTTTTTATTTTAGTGGACCAACGCTCACCACTTTTTTTTGGCAGCCAACAATGTTTTAAATCCGTCCTCGCTGCTCACGTGGGCGCAAACCTGGCTTGGGCGGCACTTAATAATGGCGATCGAGTTGGCGGTTTAATTTTTGGTGATGATCATCAGCGCGATATTCGCCCGCGGCGCAGTAAACATGCAGTGCTGGAATTACTTCACCACATGCAAGATTTTAATCAACAATTACGCTCGCCCATTGCACCTACTGGCAGTAAAAATTTTCGTGATATTTTAAAAGATGCACGCCGCATAGCAAAACCCGGCTGCGCTTTATTTATCGTCAGCGACTTTCATGATTACAATAACGAGTGTGAACAACAACTATTTGAACTGGCACGTCATACCGATGTAACTCTTATTCATATTTTTGATCCACTCGAAAAACAATTGATCAGCAATACACGTTTAACAGTGAGTAATGGGCAAACACGTTTGCAATTACCCGCCGATGAAAATGCATTTCAAAAAGCCTATCAAACAGCCTATACCGAACGCTTGAATAACGTGATTAGTAGTAGCAAACGTTTAGGTATTACCTTGATGAGCTTCGCCACTACCGACAATGTGCAGCAAGCCCTGCGCGAACGATTTTCAACAAAAAAATAGTT
>JANPKH010000358.1:0-2471 GCA_031425935.1 Gammaproteobacteria bacterium
AACAGATTTAGCACGGTGCCAAACTTGTTGGGCCGAGGCCCAACCTACACTAAATAGGGCCGTTTCTCGTTAGGGGTGAGCTATTACACAAAAAGTCATATTTGAGTGCAGGTTGGACGTTTCCATGGAGGTGTAACCATCACTTCGTTCACAGTGACAGCAGTTTTTTTATCGAGGCACAAGTACCTAAAAATAATCCAATACATAACGTCCATTCGCCAATTAATGGATATCCAGAGACTATAAGAAAATAAGATAGAAACACGCCGAAAGTTCCGATTTGATCCAAAAGTATTTTACGTTTTAATATTTCGGGATCCTCTACCAAATTAAGCATAGTCATGTAATTCATATTAGCGACTAGAAAAAATACCCCAAGTAAATAGGTAAAAAGTTGGGGATTAGAAAGAGTGAGCGCTAAGCTGATATAGAGGGCAAAAATTAACAGGCTAACCCCGATGTGTACTGCTACATTCCTCTTTGGAGTAATTAGCCCAACGAGTTTTTCATAAAACATACCACTGATTAGAACTGCCACAAAATTAATAACAATTGGTATGGTATACCTATCCCAATACACGGTAAAAGCAGCTGAATAAATAGCCGTAAGTATAATGATCATCCAATAAATGCAGAACACATATTTATCAACTGCTTTCTTCGTCATAAATTTCGCCTCTTTACCCAGCTAATGTAGACAACATCCTAACCCAATGATCCACATTATCATTCAATGCCTGGACTGGCAATCGTTCATCACGGCCATGAGCACGTAAATCATCTGGGCTGACAATCCAAACGCCATTGACCCCATAAATAGGAATACCAGCCACGCGGAATGGTCTGGCATCAGTAGCTCCCGTGCTCATACTAGGCATGACGGAGACGCCAGGAAAGCGTGAATGGATGGATTGTGTATAAGCATTTAACACATCAGGTCGTAATGGAGAATCGATTGATGCGGAACGTTCACCGTCTTGCGTCACTACAACGTTAGAGTTAGCAACCAGTTGCTCAAGCTCCTTTTTAATTGTTTCAGGGGAAACACCTGGCATAATGCGGCAATTGATATTTGCTTGAGCTAATTGAGGCAACGCATTATTCGCATGTCCCGCAGATAACTTGGTCGCAACACACCGTGTTCTGGTTAATCCGACTTCACCCTTATCTGCTTCAATGATATCTGCAGCGTTCCCATCAGCAGGGTTTTTCAACCAAGCACGCATCGCATCACCCAGTTGGTTCGGTTGTGTTTTTTCCCGCACAGCAAAATAGCCGCGTGTAGTTTCCGTTAATGCGGGCTCAAAACGGTATTTTTCTACCCGTGTTAACGCATCAGCCAATTGATAAATTGCATTATCAGGTCTAGGTTGTGACGAATGTCCCCCTGAATTACGAACGGTGAACGTGTAATCTACATAGGTTTTTTCCGCTGTTTGAATCGCAAATCCAAGTGGCTTTTTCTGGGTATCAAAAGCACCCCCACCTGCATCTGCATTTAAACCATATTCAGCATCCAATAAGTTTTTCCATTCAGTAGCCCCTTTTTTTGCTCCAATTCCACCCGTTTCTTCATCGCCCGTAAAGAAGACAATAATATCGCGTTTATTTTGAAAGCCTTGCGCTTTAAGCTGTTCAATTGCAACGGTAGTAGCTACAAGACCGTCCTTCATGTCAATCGTGCCTCGGCCATAATAATAACCGTCTTTTTTAACTAGAGTGAATGGATCCATAGACCAATCATCCTTCTTCGCGGCAACGACATCCATATGCCCCATAACCATAATAGGTTTTAGAGAAGAAGGCTTTGCCGCACGCCAACGTACGATTAATGCGGCCGTATTATTATCCGCAGCATCCTTGTAAGGAATAATGCGAATGTCTTTATCCGCTATGCCAGCACTACGAAATTGCTCCGCAAAATAGTGAGCCAGTTCAGGCACCTGATTCTGTCCCACTACAGAAGGAATTTTAACGGCTTGTCTCAACATCGTTTCGGCTTTAGCATGCCAAGGATCGGAACTAGGTTGCACCGCCGCATAAATACTGGTAATGCAAGACGGTATGGTTAAAAGAACAGCGGCTGTACGGCAAAAAAAAGACTTCATGAATAATCCCCATCAAAAAATTTCATCCCTCTTTATATAATTGATCGCGTGAAATGTAAATCACTGGAGACAAAATTAAAGGACAGTTGAATCCTAAAGCCAACTCAGTATAATCATTGCATTTTTAAGCGTAAGGAAAGCGGATGACCAACGGCATTCATTTCGAAAAATCAGTCACTGAACTGGAAGATATTGTAAAGCAATTGGAGCAAGGTGATTTGCCCCTTGAAGACTCCCTAAAACAATTTGAAAAAGGCATTAGTTTAGCCAGACGTTGCCGTGATGTACTGACGCAAGCAGAACAAAAAATTGAAACCCTAACCGCTGCCTATACCTCCTCTGAATCAAACCCAGGCGATGAAG
>JANPKH010000359.1:0-7371 GCA_031425935.1 Gammaproteobacteria bacterium
CTTCTATCTTCCTCCTGGCTGTATCCGGTCATCGCTATCAGGGTTGCGGCGGAAGTCTCTGGCATTTCTCGCAATGCCTGCGCAAGTAGATAGCCATCCATTTCCGGCAAACCAATATCGAGAATGCACACTTGAGGTACCGCATTGCGAGCGCGCTTTATAGCGTCCTTCGCTCCATACTCTGTGGATACCACATGCCCTAAAATGTTTAAAAGCATACTTAACGTGTTTGCTGCATCCACATTATCGTCCACAACCATTATTTGTAATGAATGAGCGTTGGGTTTAGCGGAATCAATTAACGGCAATTGTGTAGCGGTCTCGGTAATTTCTTTATCTGCCATACGAGGCAGGCGGATTGTGAAGGTACTACCTTGTGATGGCCCCGGGCTCGCGGCATGAACACTGCCGTCGTGAGAGGTGACCAAGCTTTTAACAAGTGCTAAACCCAAACCAAGCCCACCTTGAGTGCGGTCAGAGGTTCGTTTTGCTTGAGCGAAAAGATCAAAAACACGGGACAACACATCGGGCACTATGCCTATGCCATCGTCGCTAATATCAACGACAATCCATTCAGGGTGCAGCTGTAACTTCACAACAATATGTCCATTGTCAGGCGTGTATTTAGACGCGTTATTTAGTAGGTTCGCAACCACCTGAATAAGGCGCTTTCTATCGCCAAAAACCGAGGCAGCTTTCTCCGGTATCTCTATTGCTAAATGCTGTTGTTTAGTGGTGATCTGCGGATTAACTTGTTCCACTGCCTGCGACAAAATGTCGCGAACATCGAGTAGCTCTTTTTCCAGCGTAACAAGGCCTCGTGTTACACGGGCCACATCCAGCAAATCGTCAATTAAGTTGCTCATATGATCAACTTGCCTGGCAATAATTTTGCTCGTGTTTTTTACCTTGGCTGGATCCGCTGAAATTATTTCCATTAATTCTGCGGCGGCACTGATAGGCGCAAGTGGGTTACGCAGTTCATGCGCAAGCATCGCTAAAAATTCGTCTTTGCGCTCGTCGGATAAACGAACTTCATACTGCCTTAATCGAGCACGCATAGCTGACCGCACAGCACTGATCAGTGTTGGTGCGCGAACGGGTCGCTCTAATAAAGTCAAATTTCCAAACCGTTCAGCAGCACCCTGAATCCATGGCGAGGTACCACCCGTTTTAGTTAATACCAGGATGGGTAAGTCAGACCAGGTAGCCTGTGTTACAAGAAAGTTCTTGATATGTTTTGCCGCACTATCAGGTAAACCCTCCTCAACCGTTACAACAACACCTACGCCTCTATTCAGCTCGCCAAGTAAATCTGAAAGCGACATGCAAACATGACAATGAAGCCCCGCATTTTCGAGCGCATGGCACGCGAGCACCGCATCTTTTCCAAGTGGGGCATAAATTAAAACTCGTTGTTCGATAGTATCAAGCATCAGGTTGATCAATCCCGCTGCTAGGAACCGCAATCAACTTCGGTACGCCTGTTAAAATACCCTGGAACTGCCTAAGTACGGGCCCTATCTCAATTCCATTTGCTGTTATAGACATTTGACGAATCGTTCGCTCGTGCTGGCTGCCGCGCTTCTTAAATATCGAGATGGCCTGCCTAACTTCGCCAACCGCCTCAAAATAACGCAGCAAAATAACATTATCGGCAAGATAACTTGCGTCCACAGTTGAACTCATATTACCGCCAAGCATTCCTTGTTGAACGCCTACCAAAAATGTAATAACACTTCTTTGACCTAAATAAGTAAGCAATTCATGCATGTGTGTTGATAGCAATTTTTCACTCGGCATAGCCTGTAAAAACCCGTTCAAACTATCAATGACAACAACCTTAGCGCCGTTATCAGCTGCGTCGCACACGGTGTGAATGAACTCACCAGGGGTAAGTTGCGCTGGATCAATTTGGTGTAGTGCAAGTTTTCCAGTACTCAAATGAGACCGCAAATCAATCCCCAAGCTATCAGTACGGTTTAAAAGATTAGAAGCGGATTCTTCAAAAAGAAACATTGCTGCACTGTGCCCTTTAACTAAAGACGAAGCCACAAACTGTGCAGCAAGTGTGGATTTTCCAGTGCCAGGCGGCCCTGAAATCAAGGTGCTACTGCCCGCTTCAATTCCGCCTCCTAGCAAACTATCCAACTCAGATAACCCACTTGCAACTTGCACCTGAGGCAATAATTCGCGCGACTCGGCGGCAACTAAACGTGGGAATACAACTATCCCCCCATATTGAATTTTATAGTCGTGGAGGCCTTCACGAAAAGCAACACCGCGATATTTGATCACCTCAAGGCGACGCCGAAGACCACCATAATCGGTCCCCATTCGCTGCAGCGAAATAACTCCGTGTGCAATGCTACGAACCTGCATTTCTCCTTCAGATGCCGTCTTATCATCTAAAAATAAAGTAGTGCACGAACGCGTTGTGATGAATTGCTTAAACGCTAATACTTGCCTGCGATAGATGAGTGCGTTCGACGCTATCAACTGAAGTTCTGAAAGAGAGTCCAACACAAGGCGCGTTGGTTTTTGGGATTCCACTATGTCAAGAATTTCCTTCGTAGTTGAACCCATTTCCACATCGCTGGGATGAAAAATACTGTATTGCTCGTTAGGATTAAGAATGCTTTCTGACGGTAACACCTCGTGAATATGTATCCCTGACAAATCCCAACCATGTGCAGCCGCTACCGCTCGCAATTCCACAGCTGTTTCAGAAAGTGTTATGTAAAGCGAGGATTCACCACGCTTCGCACCCTCAATTAGAAACTGCAATGCGAATGTGGTTTTACCGGAGCCAGGCGAGCCTTCAATAAGATAAAGCCTGTCTTTGGTAAATCCTCCTCGCAATATGTCATCTAATGCTGGGATTCCAGACCCCAAAAAAGAGTTCGTCGAACTGTTTTGTTTAGTCGCAATATTTTGTTTAGCCGCACTATTTTGTAAACCCACTATAATTTCCTCAATATAAATCTGTAAAACAATATTGTGTTAATACTTATACTTATGCGACCGCAATAATATAAGTTAGTTTACTTAGGTTAAAGCGTAAGATGCAGTGTTAAAAATATGTATAAATAATAATTTCAAGGTAACAAGTAAAAATAATTTTGCGCATATTTTTTTCCATATCATTAAAAAATTTTTCTAACATATTTGCTATGCAGCGGTAACGTGTAAGCGCTAGCCGCCGCACTAGCCGTCGCAGCCATGTGCAACGTTATTTTTTTACTGCAATTACTGTAATTACTGCAATTAAAGTTGCCGCAAAAACATTACAAGATCTTTCTTCTCTTGCTCATTGAGCTTGGCTTCAAGAATTAAATTAAAATATTCCACACTGTCATCCAATGTTAGAAGTCTGCCGTCGTGTAAGTACGGTGGAGAATCTTTAATGCCACGTAAAGAAAAAGTTTTGATAGGCCCATCGGCACTAGCCATGCGGCCATTGATCATTCGCGGCTTGAAGAAACGTTCAGTTTTCAAGTTGTGCATTAAATTGTCGGTGTAATAAGGCGCGTTATGGCAGCTGCCGCATTTCGCCTTACCAAAGAAAAGCTCTTGCCCGCGCATCTCGGATTCGTTGGCTTTTTTCGGATCCAGTTTTCCATCTATACCCAACTTGGGTGCTGGCGGAAAGTCCAACAAAGCTTGAAACTCAGCCATGAAATGTACCTGGCTGCCACGCTCAAGAATATTCACACCCTTCTTGGTAGCAATCACGGGATCTCCGTCAAAATAAGCAGCGCGCTGCTCAAACTCGGTAAAGTCCTCCACACTTTTTAATGCGCGCTGCGAACCAAAAAGCCGTTGAATATTAACTCCGCGCAATGAAGGCGTGTCTATGCGATGGCGAAACTCTTGGGGGCGAACATCCCCCGCGAGATGAGTTGCCGCGTTTGTATGGCCATTCGCATGGCAGTCTAAACACGCCACCCCGCGGCTGGACCGCTCTGAACGCCGGTCTTCTGTGTGGTTAAATTGTTGTTGCGGAAATGGCGTTAACAGCAACCTAAGCCCTTCAATTTGCTTGGGGTTCAAGATGCCATTAAAAAGCGGGTAAAAATTATCAATGGTCACCAGTTTGCCTTGAGAAACATCACCAAGGTCGGGCCGCGTAGTTAAGAAAATAGGCGCAGGAAACTCGGGTAGTAAGTGGTCTGGCAAATCGAAATCCAGATCAAAACGCGTTAGATCCCGCCCTTCTTGTTGTTTAATTTCGTCGATCTCAAACTTTGGAAAGGTCATGCCTCCCTCTGGATGATTTGGGTGAGGCAGAGGCAATAATCCTGCAGGAAACAGATTTTGCTCGCGAATTGCATCGGGCTCCATTCCCGCTAGCTTTTCCCATGTCATGCCATCCGTCAATTTGATGCGAACCCCCTCTTGAACCGGTTTGCCGCGTGACATAGTCACACCCTGAGCCGGGCGATTACCTAAATCGTAACGCTGATTGAGTAAATCCATTTGCCGCTTCATTACTTTCGCTTTCGCCGCTTTCATACGATCCATCGTTGCAGTAAAACTCTCTTTTATAGCAACAGGCGCGTAACTAGTCGGTTTCTCGTCTTTCGGCTGAATAGCACCTAAAGCCTGCACGCTGACCAAGGTGCTGACCAAGGTGGCGAACGTTACGAATAGTGTGCTGCTGAATTTCTGCAATCTGTGTTTCATGCTTTAATCTCCTAGGTTTAGTTAGCTTCGCAATGAGTTTGGAGCAACTTACTCTGCAACTACAGCCTGCTTGGCTTTACAGGATTTTCAACAATGTATTGAATATATCGCCCCGTCTGTGTGAGAACGCACTTAAGGCTAAGAGAAAAAATGAATGGCACATAAAATATTATTGCCACCTATTGAAAATACTATTCAACTAAAAAGTTCCCAGATAAAAGTAATAAAATTTACTGGATTGGATCACAAATGAGAAAACGTATTTTTTATATTAAAAATATATAATTATTTTTAAAGCAATTTATAGAGGCATAATTTCGCGGAATTTTTACCAGAAAACTCGCATAATTGTTCAGCTCTAATGCCGCGAGCTATATTAAAACGTTGCACCTACATTTCGGTGTGCAACAATATGGTACTGGCAATGCCACCCCACATACGATAAGTTACCAAATCTACTCACGCCGGGCGGGACGTGTCACTGCGAACACACCGAAAGAACCCGATTTCTACGCTGTCAATAAAATCCAGGTCAGCAATTAAATCTACGCTATCAATCTAGGTTATCAATAATAAGAGGAAAAAAGTAATGACTGAATTCGATCTTATAAGGCAGTCGAAAGTGAAAGATTTGCGGCGAATGAAATTGATGTGCGTATTTCTCTTACTATTTTGCATTGCGACCAGTATTGCCTTGGAAATTTTTGCGCCGCACGACAAGAATATAATCTGGGTTTTTTTAAAAGGTTTTTTTGAAGCCGCCGTAATAGGTGCTATGGCTGATTGGTATGCAGTTGTTGCCCTGTTTAAACATCCCTTGAACCTGTCATTTTTACCTCATACGGCGATCATCCCTAAGAAAAAAGATGAGATTGGAGAAAATCTAGGGAAGTTTGTGCTGGATAACTTTATGCAGGACGAAGTTATTACAAAAAAGATAAACGAATTCGATCCTATTAGTAAGCTTTTTAACTGGATTGAAAAAAGTGAAAAGGAGTATCTGTTATCTAATTTCATCAGAGGGGCACTGTTGTCGTTGTTAGACAATAAAAATACTAAATACATTAATGAGTTCGCCCGAAAAAATATTTTAGCATTAGTAGATGCAACAGACGCAGCCAGTATTTTATCTAAAATAATGTCGATTTTTGATAACGACACCTATCGAAATAGTTTAATCGATCATGCACTAGATCGCGGTTTGAATTATATACTTGAAAATAAAGAAAGATGGACGGAGCAAGCCAAATCAGAGGGGACTTGGGGCACGCAGTGGATAGGCGGAAAATATGTGGACGGTTTCATCAAAGACGTAGTGCAAAAAATGATTGATGTGAAATCTGACAATAATCACTCCATTAAAATTGAATTGAAAGAAAAAATGCGGCAATTAATCCATAACCTTCAGCATGACCCTGAAACAATTGCTACTGCTAATAAATTTAAAAACGATCTTCTCGAAAACGAACATTTCTTGGCGTTCATAAGCTCATCAGTTGCAGAAATAAAAGATAAACTTACGCAAGATTTACATGCTAAAGATTCATTTTTGAGTGAACATATTCATCTTGGATTGATGGCGCTGGTACAAAAATATCGCACAGACAACGAATTTAACGCATATCTAAATGATTTGTTAGGTCAGCTGGTTGAATGGCTTTTACTGCGCAAAGAATGGATTGCAGAACATTTATCAACACAGATAAAAAGCTGGTCACCACAAGATATGAGTAAAACCCTTGAATTAGAAATAGGCAGTGATTTGCAATGGATTAGAATCAGTGGAACGTTGGTGGGCGGTCTTGTAGGAGGAGTTTTTTCTTGCGTATTATTCTTTATTCACTAGTGCACGTATTACGCACTTATTTAGTAGGTAGTGGCTGTAAGGTTTTTATATACCATTAACAATGTCTTTTCTGAAGAAGCTCTTGCTCGTGCTTTGTACTTGTAACGGACATGAAGTGTATTAAGTCGGTATACTCGCGGATCACTACGATCTGGCAACACCGCAAGCAGCCATAGTGGCTACACGGCTCAATCAAATACACGCAATCACTGATGGTTCGACACCCATTGACGATGATCAAATAACTAAAAAGCTTCTGAGGGTAAAATGAACACAACAGATAAAACTTCGCTTGAACGACTAATGTTAATTAGTTTTGGGATGACTTTAGCGATTCTGCTGTTAGTTAGCATAGCTTTGGACAAAGCCGCACCCTCAACAGGGCTGCTGATCACCATTGGCCTCATTCTGTTATTGCTAGCCTCTCAATCGCTGATGTACATGCGTATGAGGAAAATGAGCAGCACATGGATGGCGGGCGAATTGAAAAAAACGGAACCTTTATTACTTAAAGCTGGCGCATTACAAGATGCCATTTTTAAGAGTGCCAACTTTTCCAGTATTGCAACCGATGCCCAGGGCGTGATCCAGATTTTCAACGTCGGCGCCGAGCGTATGCTGGGTTACAAGGCAGAAGAGGTAGTGGATAAGATCACACCAGCTGGCATTTCGGACCCGCAAGAGCTGATCGTGCGGGCAACGGCACTCTCCGTCGAACTGGACACCACAATTACGCCAGGTTTTGAGGCGCTTGTATTCAAGGCTTCGCGCGGTATCGAAGATATTTATGAACTGACTTACATCCGCAAGGATGGCAGCCGCCTTCCGGCGATGGTGTC
>JANPKH010000360.1:0-16469 GCA_031425935.1 Gammaproteobacteria bacterium
CGCAAACCCGGCGGGAAGAGCTGAGGCTTTTCAATATATGCAAAACCTGCTCGCAGAATTGCGGCCGTTAGGTAATGGTCCATCGCCGTTTGATTTTATTTCGCAAAATGAACAAGCAAGTCAGCTTGAGTTGTCGCGAACTGTTGGTGGAGTAAGAGTATTTAATTTCGCGGTAGCAAAAGTTCGCTATCGCGCAAATACAACGGATGCTACCAACGTGCGCGTATTTTTTCGCGGATTTAATATGATGGTCTCTGCATTGGATTACACCAATCCAACTGCAGCTGAAGGTAATTATCGCCGTTCAGCCAGTGGTAATATTCCGCTACTAGGGAAAATAGGCAGTGACATTGCTTCAATTCCTTACTTCGCGCAGGAGCGTATTAACAGCGCTGCGGACGACATGAATAACCAACAGGACACCAACAACACATTCACTATTAATCATGTTGCTAATCAAGAAGCGGTAGCTTATTTCGGCTGCTGGCTCGACTTTAATCAAACCGAACCGCAATTCCCACTTTATCCATCAGGCGATGGCAATTTTAGTTCGGGCAGGCAATCTATTTTGCAATTGGCGCGAGGGGTTCACCAATGTTTGGTCGCAGAAGTTCGCTTTCAGCCTGGGATGACGGATCCTATTTCCATAGGCGCTACGCCCGGTTCGAGTAATCGATTAGCACAACGCAATCTTGCCGTTGTTGAATCAGATAATCCCGGCGGTGCGGATGCGCATGTTGTTCAACATACGCTAACGGTTAAGCCTTCCATTGTGCAACAGGGTAGAACTTTTGCGGCTAGCAATCGTTTTCCGCAAGCCTACGATGAGCTCGTTATTAAATGGAATTTATTGCCACGCGATACCAAGGCAACGTTATATTTTCCCGAATGGAATGTGGATGAGGTGTTGCAGTTAGCAGCCACATTGCGACAAAGGCCAACGCTACTTAAGAAAGTAGATGCACACACTATCGAATGTACCGTGACGGATATTACTTACATACCTGTGCCTGCTGCAAATGCAAAACCTTATGCCGGGCTGATTACTTTAGAGTTACCGCAAACGGTTAAAGACGGACAAATGTTTCAGGTGGATGTGCAACAACATTCCGGATTTATCAGAGAAATTCAAGATGATAATGCCATTAACCGGGAAAAAAAATCGCAACAATATTTTGCATCCACACGCAAAGTGTTGGGGGCATTTCGGCTAACTGTTGCGGTGAAACTCGGCGATGGCTTGCTGCAGAAAGCTGTACGCAATCTGGCAGTATTAAAATATATTGCCAAAACAATTCCCAATGCAGATCGCTGGTCGTTGATTTTTACTCGCTACATAAAACAATTATCGGCACAGATCGATGCGCTTGGTTATGATTCAAATTCGGTTGTTGCATCGTCTGATGATTCAGGCTTGGTAGGTGACAAACAACCGACAAAAGAGCGCTATTGTACTGGCAAAGTCCATCAAATTTTTTACAATTGTTTCGGTGGTTTTACCGGGTTTACCTTGAGAACCTGCGCAGGAGATAATTTATTTGAAACTTGTGAAAGAGGTGTTGAGAAAATTGTGCTGGATGCCTGTCGGGATAATTTAACGCTTAGTATTATGGTTGATGACAAGCGTATTGAACAATTGGTCATTGTGTGTTGTTAAAGCGGTAAAACAATACAACAAACAGATGCATCGCAAGATGCTCTGTTTGTTTTTTTTATTTAACGGGGGCGTGTTAGTTTCGCGGAGACGATCTATGCGACGTTTGCAAAATGAAAAAACATAGTGTGTGATGATTTACTATTGCGTGATAATTTTAATCAGCTCATGATAATAATTTGGCAATGTTTTACTGCCACACTAACAACCCTGGTCGCTACGGAGTACATTTAACATGCTAACATCCGTCCAAGTGCCGCATTACCCGCCAAACAGTGCAAAACTAAGCAAGGCTATTAGTTCGCATGCCAATATTCTTACTGGCGCTACCAACGATTACCATGCATTGTTGGATCTCATTGGTGATTCTCGTTTTGTTTTGTTAGGTGAGGCCACTCATGGCACTCACGAATTTTATCGTGAGCGTGCGCGTATTACGCAACATTTAATTACCGAAAAAGGTTTCTCTGCGGTTGCTGTTGAGGCTGATTGGCCAGATGCTTATCGTGTTAATCGTTATGTACGCGGCTTAAATAGCTCAGGCAATTTGAAAGATGAGAGTGCCAGACAAGCATTGGATGGCTTTAAGCGATTTCCGAGTTGGATGTGGCGCAATACCGATGTGGCTGACTTCGTGGAATGGCTGCGAAATTATAACGATTGCATGATCAGCCCAACATCAAAAGTTGGTTTTTATGGGCTTGATTTGTATAGCTTATTCAGTTCCATTGAAGAAGTGCTGCGGTACCTGAATATCACTGATTCTTCTTCCGCGCAGCGCGCGCGCGAACGTTACGCTTGCTTTGATCACTTTAATAAAGATAGTTTGCTTTATGGGCATATGACCGCTTTCGGTACGTCCAAATCATGTCAAGAAAATGTTATTGCGCAACTAAGTGATTTATATGCGCAAGCAGCCAATAATCAAAAAATCGATGGCCAAGAAGCGGGTGAGGCGCTTTTTTATGCACAACAAAACGCACGGCTTATTGTTAATGCTGAAGAATATTATCGCACCATGTTTAACGGCCAAATTTCTTCATGGAATTTACGCGACCAGCACATGGCTGAAACCCTGGACAACGTAGTAAAACATTTAACAAAAGCAAATAATGCGCCCGCAAAAATAGTAGTCTGGGCACATAACTCCCATGTGGGTGATGCTCGTGCTACTGAAGTTGGGCTTCGGGGTGAATGGAATTTGGGCCAGCTTGCGCGAACAATGTATGGCGCTGACGCGGTGTTAATTGGTCTCACTACCTCTAATGGAATTGTAACTGCCGCACCAGATTGGGATGCATTTCCAGAGCGTAAACGCGTAAGCCCGGCGTTGCAAGACAGCTATGAAGCCGTCTTACATGGCACCGGAATTCCAAATTTTATGTTGTCACTGCGGGAAAAAAATTTACTGCGTCAGGCATTGTCCAGTCGTCGTTTAACGCGTGCCATTGGAGTTGTTTATCGCCCGGAAACAGAGCGCGAAAGCCATTATTTTTATTCGGTACTGCCACTACAATTTGATGCAATTTTACATTTTGACGAAACTTGCGCAGTGGAGCCACTTGACCTCGCAAGCAATTGGCGTGCGGGGGAAGCTCCGGCAACTTTTCCGGTAGGTGTTTAATTTTATAGCGCAGCAGAATATAAAGGGTAAAAAAGCAGTGAGAAAATAACCTGTGGAAATTATGGAAGCTATGGGGTTTTACAATATCCAGCCAAAATATCAATAACTTCTTCATCGTCTACTTGCGGAAATGATTTGTAAAATTGTCCAACGGATTGAAAATATGTGGGCGTGTGTAGGCATATTATTTCGTCCGCATAAGGCTTAATTTTTAATATTGCATCTATAGGCGCTACAGGTACGGCGCAAATTATTTTTTTGGGTTGTTTGGTGCGCAATGATTTGAGTGCCGCAATCATCGAGCTTCCAGTCGCCAGTCCATCATCTACCACAATAACAATTCGTCCTGCGGGATTAATAGCCTGACGGAATGGTGAATAATTGGCGCGCCTTTTATGAATGAGGGTGAGTTGCTCCGCCTTTTCTTTTTCAAGATAACGCAGAATACTTTGTGTCATTAATATGTCATCTAAATAAATATTTCCTGCTTCATCTATTGCTCCCAGTGCGAGTTCGGGATTGCTAGGTGTGCTTAATTTGCGCACTAACGCTACATCCATATCGCCTCCTAAAAAGTCAGCAATTATTTTTGCCATGGGAACTGCGCCGCGTGGAATGGCTAATACCAGTGGCTGCTGTCCATGATAATACGTTAGTTTTTTTAAAAGCTGATGAGAAGCGTCGGCGCGATTTAAAAATATCATAAGGTATTCACATTTATTTGATGGGGGCCGAAAACTTTTTTATCTGAGTGGCGTCTAATTTCTCTGAATGACTAATCGCGTTTCTTGATTGTCACTTGCGTCTCGCGATGGAAACTAGTGTTTACGCGCGATATTAAAATTTGAGGGGATAGAGGTTTACATTTATTAACCGCTGTTTTGAGGCACCAACTGCAGTTAAAAGAGCCTAAACATTAACAATATTTTGTTCCGTTCGATATCGAACATATACATTTTCAAAAATAAGAATATATGTTGGATATCGCACGGACTAGGCTCCAGCATTATTAGATTATTTCAAACCTACTTATTTAGGCAGTATCGGAGTTGATCATGGCAAGAATACATTCCTCAGCAAGTACTGAGACCTTACCGAAAGTATTCCATGCGGATATGGATATTGATGAAAATGTGAATTTATTGGGTCGTGATCATTTGCTCAAGTTACTGAATGAAGCATTTGTATCCGCTGTTGTTGGTGTATTGCGCTTTAGACGACACTACTTTTTAGGACAAAGATTTGATATGAAGAAAATTACTGATAGTTTTATGCATTATTCGAATGAAGAGCAGGAGCACGCTGATTGGATTGCGAATCGAATGATTGAATTAGGCGGCATGCCAGATTTTTCGTTGAATAGCGTTATCAATACGAACGGCCGAACTTATGCAGTCGATGATTCATTGATGGAGATGATGATTGAAAATTTGTTAGCAAGTCGCCTGGCAATTACTAATTGTCGTGACCTTATCAAGGTTCTCGGTAAGAGCGACCCCATTTCCAGCGTGATGTTGAATATTGTTCTCCAGGATGAAGAGGATCATGCAGAAGCGCTGGAAGATTTTATAGAAAGTGCTTCCACACAACATTAAGTTTCCCTTTCACTCTAATCAAAAAAGTGAGGCAGATATGGAGCATAGATATAGCGAACGTATTGTTGCTGATGTAAAGATTTTAATTTATAAATATTGCATTCCTATGGCCGTAGGGCGAATAAAAAACGGAACGCAATATGGACTTTATATAGAATCAGATTTTATGGACGTAGGCGCATTTCAGCTGCTGGGTTTGGAAATTCTGTTTTATAGTCCGTTAAATGTACTTCAGCGATTTAAATTTAATTCAATAGTGACACACACAACCGATGACGGGTTTGGTGTGGAGTTGGACTGGCTCTCTGGTATTAACGATCAGCTCTGTGAATTGTTGCGCGATACACCGTTAACGCCGCAAGAAAGTGAGTTGAACAAAATAGTTGCATGTGCCTCTTAATACAGTCGAACCTAACGCCGCGTGTCCGCGCGGTCTTCGAGACTGTTTGCATTTTTTATTAGATCTTACTGGCTAATAAATACTTGTTCGTGTGCGCGTTAATCCACTTACTTAACTTATTCCTTCGCGCATTTTATTATTATACTTGGCCTCTCATTCTATCCAATCACTGTCTTCTGATTACTATTGTTTTAATGCTGCATATTCTTTAACGCAAAATTAAATTTTCTGTGTACGATCGCGCACAGATGTTGTTAGCCCTCAATTTTATTATCAGCTACTGAAATCTTGTGTGAAATGCTTTTTGCTTTTGAGCTAGGTCGCACTTTAAAGATTTATAGGATTGCATTATTTGCAGTCTGGTAATTATTAATCAATAGTTGGAGGCTGAATATGAAAAAATTTAATTTATTAGGCGGCGCTCTACTTTTGTGCGCCTTAGCGATGAGTACATCCCCTTACACAAGTGGGAGTTTGGTATACTTTTCAGAACAATCATTGAGTGAGGCACGTATAAAAGATGGATTAATAAAAGCTGGGCGTTGTCCGGAATTATGCGATTTTATTTCTGACTCAGGAATATTAGTTGCTCACAATTAGGTCTAGCCATTTTTTTAGCTCAGTAGTTTTTATTTACTATTAAAATGAATTTAATTTAAATTCATTTTGGAAAAGCAACACTATTAATTAATTCACAACCAATAAATCAGTTCTTAACTAACATTAAGGGTAGGCATGACAATGATAAATGACACATCGACGCTTACTGAGAAACCTGTTTGGTTTATTACTGGCTGTTCTACCGGATTTGGTCGCCACCTTGCAGAATGTGCACTTGCGCGTGGTTACTGTGTAGTTGTGACTGCGCGTAATATCGAAGCAGTGCAGGATTTTGAAAGTAAAGGTTCGGCGTTAATTCTTCAGCTCGATGTGACTGATCAGGCACAAATTGATGCTGCAATAAAAACTGCTGAGAATAAGTTTGGTCATATTGATGTTTTGGTGAATAACGCTGGTGTTGGGTACCTGGGGGCTGTTGAAGAGAGCGAAGAGCTTCAGGTGCGAAAAATGTTTGATGTTAATTTATTTGGTTTGAGCCGCATGGTTCGTGCTGTGTTGCCAGGCATGCGTAAACGCCGCAAAGGTTTCATTGTTAATTTTTCTTCAGTGGCAGGATTGCGTGCATTTCCAGCGATTGGATTTTATAGCGCTACTAAATTTGCAGTGGAAGCTGTAACTGAAGCGCTTTGGCAAGAAGTGGAGCCTTTAGGTATTAAAGTCATGTTGGTTGAGCCAGGCGGCTTTCGTACTCAGTGGCTTAACTCTGTTAAAGAAAGCCATCAACAAATTGATGATTATGCAGAAACCGCTGGAATGTGGCGCGATCGTTTTCACGCCATTGCCGATGCCCAGCCAGGTGACCCTGTTCGTGCTGCGCACGCTATTTTAGCCGTGGTTGAATCGCATAATCCTCCACACCGCCTTGTGCTCGGTAACGATGCGTTTGATAGAGCTAGCGAAAAACTTAATGATGTTTATAAAGATCTTTATTCATGGGAATCTGTTTCGCGTAGTGCCGACTTCCCTAAACAAAAACATGGGCATGAACATGGAAAGGCTGCTGGTGCTGCGGTTAGTTATTCGTAAAGATAAGTCCCTGCAAGAAGCAAGTGCAGTAAATTTCACCCGTAAGTAGAGCTAATAATTGAATACATCAATAAAGTGAGCGTACAGGAATTCTCATAATTTTTCTTCGCTCACTAATTCCCTAGGTTTAGCTCGCCGGTTAGGAATTATCTGCAGTATCGAGCGAGCAATCATTAAATCTTCGCGGGTTGGAATCACGCGAATTTTAACGGGGCTGCTATTAGTAGAAATTACATTAGTAGAAAATAAATTTGTTGTTTGAAAGTTGCGGCCTTTGTGTAAATGAATACCGAGAAAACTCAAACCATCACATATTCGCGCACGCACTATTGCAGAGTTCTCACCGATGCCGCCGGTGAATATCAACGCGTCAAGACCGCCAAGTGCAGCGGTGTAAGCGCCAATTAATTTTTTCGCCTGATAACAAAAATGGTCAATGGCTTCTGCTGCGCGTGTATCTTCTGCTTCGTGTTTGAGTAGTTCACAAATATCCGAACTGGTTCCCGATATGCCGAGCAAACCAGATTCGAAATTGATCATATGCTGAATTTGCTCCGGAGTTAAATGTTCGTTGCGCTCAAGATATGTAAATAACCCTGGGTCGATATCACCCATGCGCGTACTCATGGGTAAGCCGCCGCTTGGTGTGAAGCCCATGCTGGTGTCAATACTCTTACCGTCCCGAACCGCTGCCATACTTGCACCATTGCCGAGGTGAGCAAGTATTATACGTCCCTGACTGGCGATCGGGTCGTTCTGGCGCGCGAGTTCCTGCATGAGGTAGGCATAAGACAAACCATGGAATCCATAACGCTGTATACCGTTTTCAAAATAATGTCGGGGTATAGGTAAAAGTTTTGCAATTTGCGGTAGCGTGCGGTGAAAAGCTGTGTCAAAGCAGGCGACTTGAACCAGTGCTGGGTGACGCCAATGAAAGGCTTCCATCAATCCAATTTCAGTTGGTAAATGATCTGGATTGTATGGCGTCATGTGATGCAATTCATTCAATAAAGACTCGGTTACGCGTTCGGGGTCAGTGTGGTGCATGCCGTGAACCACGCGGTGCCCAACGGCTCGAATAGTGCCAAATAGCTTTTGTTTTTCCAGCCAATGAATGAGGAAATTAATAGTAAGCTTTCGGTTGGTTGCAGTTGGTTCAGCACTTTCTTGGCGGTTTCCGCTCGCATCAATGCTGGTAAGTGTGACACCGTGTTTATTCATCTCCAGTTTGCCAGTCAGGCGTAGCGCCAGAGTGTTATCGAACTGGAAAATGGAAAATTTAATACTTGATGATCCGGCATTAAGCACCAGTATCGAGTGCGCTGAATTGAGTTCTTGCGCGGCTTGAGTTGCCGCTGGGTTGGTTATATGTTTTTGCATAAAGTTTAACCTGCAATTAAATACGTGAGCCGACATAGTCATAAAAAAATACTTTACTCACAGTATATTTATCTTAGTTTTATTATTTTGCTTTTGTTATTTTTCTTTTGTTAATTTACTTTTGTGATCGGTTTAAATTTGGCCTTCTATTTGTGTTTTAGTTTAGTTTTTTTGCAAGGGAAAATACTGATAATGAACTTTCCATTACCCTTCTGCGATAGCAATAGTACTAGGAAGCATTTCGTGGCACGCATCTGCACATCGCGCACGCATGTCTATGCTAAATTGGCACAGCTCCAATTTGCGATTTGCGGATTTGGGATTGGTATTTTGGCAGGTGTTGGCGCACATCTGGTATGCGGCGTTAAGATTTCCTCCGCCACGCAAAATGGCGTGAATAGTAAAAATGCACATTTCAGCGCAATCCAAATCCTCGGCAATACTATCTAGCATTTCGTCGGAATCATTTTCCTGCATACACGCCACTGCGCTGCGTAAACACGCATTTGCGCACTCTTTGCAAGCGCGAATACATCTATGTTGTTTATGATTAAACACAAAATCCTCACAATAATTTTCGTGGTAAAACTTGTTGTGTCCATCATCATTTTCTTTAGGTCAGTTGTATGTTCGAAATCCAACATAACGAAGCACATATCTCCATTAGTTTCGTAAAAAATTTATATTGAAATTTTTGATGCCAATATTGTGGTCGATTTACAAAAGATAACCCCTATATGTTTGATACCGCACGGACCAAATTCCTGTGCATCATTATTCTGGCGCACGTTTTAGACCTCTGTCAGCTCTATCTTTAGGGAGCTTCGAAATCAAAGCAATCAAACCGAAATTTTGTGTGAATCAACCGCTTAAAATCTGCGAAGACTTTCAAATCTCTGTGCTGTTAATCGAGGATGATTATGTTGAAGCCATACTGATTCAGGCAGCGCTTGCGGGTGCCGAAGGAAACCCGTTTCGGGTGGAGTGGGTTACACGGCTCGCCGATGCGGTACAGCGTTTGAGTTCGATTCCAGAGCAAGGTTTACGCAATATAGATGTAATTTTGTTAGACCTGACACTTCCTGATGGTCTAGGCGTTAGTGTGTTTGACCAAATATTTGCCTTGGCTCCCACCGCGCTAATTTTAGTATTGCATGCCACTAAAGATGAATCGCAGGCGCGCAGAGCTAAATTATGTGGCGCCCACGAGTTACTTTATAAAGGCAATATGGATGCTCACTGGTTGCCGCGTATGCTGAATTATGTGGTAGAGCGCAAGGCTGCTGATTTGAAATTGCAGACGGCAAAATGTGCTTTGGTGTTGGAAAAAGAATGCGCTCAAGTTGTGCTTAATTCGATTAGTAATGCTGTGTTGATAACGGACACTTCAGGCAAGTTAACCTTTATGAATACTGCGGCAGAAACCATGACTAGTTGGTCGCTAACCGATGCATTAGGTGCCCCAATTACTGAGGTGTTTAATATTATTCATGGTGTAACTCGCCAAGCAGTCAAGAATCCTGCACTGCAGGCTATCACTAGCCGTACAAAAGTAGAGTTGGATGCTAATTCATTGTTGGTGCGGCGCGATGGCACAGAGATAGCAATTGAGGATTCGGCGTTGCCGTTGCATGATAAAAATGGAGAAATTATTGGGGCGGCAATTATATTTCACGACGTTAGTGAATCCCGCGCTATGGTATTAAAAATGGCATATCTAGCACAGCATGATTTTCTAACCGGTTTAGCCAACCGTTTGCTGCTTGTTGAGCATTTATGCCGTGCTATTGGATTGGCGCAACGTAATGGCAAACAAGTTGCACTCCTGTTTATTGATTTGGATGATTTTAAGCGTGTTAACGATACGCTTGGCCACGCCATCGGCGACAGGTTATTACGTTCGGTTGCGAAACGTTTGGAGGCGTGTGTGCGCACTACGGATACTGTGTGCCGTCAGGGCGGCGATGAGTTTGTCATACTGCTAACTGAAATAGAGCGGCCACAGGACGCCTCAGTTATGGCTGAGAAGCTTCTCACTGCTTTTATTGCGCCTCACCAAATAGATATTTACGAGCTGTATGTGACGCTTAGCATTGGTATTAGTATTTACCCAAATGACGGGGGAGACGTTGATACCTTGTTGCAACATTCAGATGCTGCCATGTACCACGCAAAATTATTAGGCCGCAATAACTATCAGTTTTTTAAAGCGGAAATGAACCAGCTTGCTATACAGCGTTCGATGATTGAATGCGGTTTACGCCGTGCGCTTAAAGGTGGTGAGTTTCTATTGCATTATCAACCTAAATTTGATCTGCGGTCTGGAGTTGTTATTGGTGCTGAAGCTCTTATTCGTTGGGAGGATCCAGAGCATGGGCTGATTTATCCGGCGCAGTTTATGGCAATTGCTGAAGACTGCGGGCTAATAATTCCCATCGGTCGTTGGGTACTTACTGAAGTGTGTAAGCAAATTAAAAGTTGGTTGGATGCGGGTTTAAATGCAGTGCCTGTATCTATTAATATTTCTGTTACCGAGTTAAGAAATTCGCACTTTTTGGAAATGGTTGCCAGCATCTTGAAAGACAACGACATACCGCAAAATTATGTTGAAATGGAGCTGGCAGAAAGTATTTTGATGGGTGAAACCGAGATGTGCATAAAGATACTTAACAACTTGAAAGAAATGGGGATACAGCTAACGATTGGTGGATTTGGCACCGGCCATTCTAGTTTGACTTACCTCAAAAAATTTCCTATCGATGCTTTAAAAATAGATCAATCTTTTGTGCGTGATATGACTACTCACGCTGATAATTCGAATATGGTCAAGGCGGTTATTGGTCTGGGGAAAAGCTTTAATCAGCGTGTTATTGCAGAGGGCATAGAAACAGCGGAGCAGTATGCATTACTGTGTGATAAAGAATGTAACGAAGGGCAGGGTTATCATTTTAGCCGCCCACTTAATGCAACTGATTTTGAATGTTTTTTGAATGGTGATGCTTAAATAATTATTGCTGTGGTCATCAATATGGCTGCAGCTCTCACAATATAAACCGAGCGTTCGTTTCACAATGGTAATTTTTCACACTAAATATTACGGCAAAATATTAGAGCTCAAATATTTGCGCATAACTTTTGATCAGCGTGGCGTAGCATTCGCAAGAGGCCTCTTCTAACCCTTTGCGATTAAGAATAGCAATTTTTCCGCGCGAATAACGAATTAATTTGCGCTCTTGCAGTGCACCGGCTGCAACAGTAATACCGCTACGCCGTACACCTAGCATTTCGGCCATAAATTCTTGGGTAAGTTGTAGGTTATCTGTTTGGACACGGTCATGAATCATCAGTAACCATCGCACCAAACGTGGTTCAATCTCATGAAAGTGTGAACACGCTGCCGTTTGCGCTAATTGGCCCATTAATACATACAGGTAACGGTTTAATGTGCGGGATAACACGGTACTTTCACGCAATTCTTGTTTTAAATGTGCAGCACTCATTCTCAGAGCTGTCCCTTCGCCTTGTACCATAGCGCGCATGGGTGCATTGTCGACGCCTAGGGCAAGTGTTACACCCAGTAAACCCTCATTGCCAATTAACCCAACCTCTAAAGGTTGGTGGTCGCGTAGCGAAGCAACGAGCGAAATGAAACCGGTAAGAGGAAAATATACGTGAGTGAAAGGTTGGTGTGGTTCGCACAATACTGTGCCAAATACTAAATCCACAGGTTCACATAGTTTTAGAATTCTGGCGCGGGCTTCCTGTGGAAGGCCATTAATAATACGGTTATTCACAACCATTTGATTTGGAGCAGATACTGACATTTAGTTGGCCTGTTATTGTAGTGAAGACCGCTGGCGCTTAAATGGCACCAGGCTTGCTTGGTGCAGGATATTAAATGATGAGTTTTAAGATGTCTGTCCGCTACAGGACATTACACTGAAAAGTCAGTCACTTAGGTGTGGAAATCCACTACAGCACCCTATTTAATAATCACTGCATTTGTCTAATCTTTGTTTTTTACGAAATATGTAAACGGTTGGATCATATCTGCAACATTTGGAGCTTGTGTGCTTCAACTTTTCTTACATCAAGTTTTTTAACCTGAGATTAAAAGTTACACTGTTCCTACTTGGCATCGTATGCCGCTCGTATATTTACCTTCAAAATTTTCTTACGGTGGAAATCGTATGTAATAGAAATTTCTATTACACACTCAAATATTTTCAGACACCTTTAATAATAAGCATCATCATATGCTTAGGTCTGTGTGCCATCACACCGTGAATATGCGCCGTTATCCCCTGAAAAATGGGAGTGAAACTGCCAAAATTTCTTTCAAGTACGTGCGAAAGCGAACGGACGATGTATTCCTGGCTGACTAGTATTTGAACGGTGAGTACTTCTTGGTAGCTTGTAATTCTACGAGCGAGGGGGCTCAGTGGAGATAGCTATGAACCGGTATGATGATTACAGCAATGCAAAACAATTTCACAAAGTGGGCGAACAACCACGCAAAGTTTCTTTAAAAAACTATAAAGATAAAGAGTGGATAAAAGAATCAGAACATGTGCATCATGAAGGTGCGCACAGCGAACACAATCGTAAGGCCACCAAAAATTATTTGCGGGCATCGTTACCGATATTGCAATCTAAGCTACATCATTAATACGAAGTAAAATGGAATGGATACGAAGTAAATGGGATCCGAAGTAATAATGAGACGCTGGGTAAGTAACGAGAATTTTTTAATCATGAGAGGCTAATCTGCCGAGTAAAAATTTTGGCTATGCCACATTTGAATTTCTTTTTTCGTGGGCATTCTTTGTAGCTAATTGACTGAGTTTTTTCAAAGTGTTGGCATGTACTGATTCGGATACTGGTATTGGTACTGATAAAGTAGGGCAACCTGACGCGCACATTTTGGCATGTGAAGTCTCTTGATTATTAGAATAATTATGATTTATACGATGTGGCAGTAAACGGCCTGTTTCTTTTTTAAGATCGAAATAACATTCGCAACACCACTGTTCAAGAATGGCGCGGTTCAACACGCTGATATGTCCCCGCGAATATTCTATAGCACCGATTTTTTGTAATTTTCCCGCAGCTTCTGTAACTCCCTCACGGCGTACTCCAAGCAAGTTCGCAATTAATTCCTGCGTCATATTAAGTTGTTGAATAGGTAAGCGATCTATTGACGTTAATATCCAGCGGCAAAGTTGTTGTTCAATCGTATGGTGACGGTTACACACCGCTGTTTGCGACATTTGTGTTAGCAATGATTGCGTGTAACGCAGAATAATACCTAAAGCTTCATTGTGTAGATTGAGCTCGTCTATTATTCGTTGCTTTGCGATGCGGTAAAGAGGGCCACAGCTTTGTACTACTGCGCGGTGGTTACAACTAGCTCCACCTAAAATGGCAGAAATGCCAACCAACCCTTCATTGCCTACCATAGCAATTTCAGCTGATGCACCACTATCCAATACATAAAGCAAAGAAACAATGGAGCAAGTTGGAAAATAAACATAACGTAAAACTTCGCCGGATTCGTACAGTACTTTACCTATCGATAATGAAACTGATTCCAACTGTGGACGCAAACGGTTTTGAACTTCAACTGGAAAAGATGCGAGCAATTGGTTTTCAAAAATTGAATCCATAGCAACTTCCTCTATGAAATGTAACGCCATTTTTTTATAGATGAAATTATATAATCGCATTGCTTGCGTCCAACTTCAACATAAGATATTCATTATTTCTGAATTTGTGACGATTTATTTAAATGTTTAATAGCTTATGCGCCATATAGGTTAAAATTTTTTATTTTTATTGTTGGTTTTATTTTTCGTTGTTCGATATCGAACAGACGATAAGAACTATTTAGTCGAATCTACAAGAAATGTTGATAATTTTTTTGTATTGAGATGATGGCTTCCGAATGAAAACATCTGTAAAGAGGTATGAGCATGCTAGAAATACTTGGATTTATTTTTATTATTCTTGGCACGATTAGTTTGCTTTCTATTTTTTTTATAACTGAATTTTTTCAGATTTTTTTTGTTATGCTGGTTTTGGTGACATGTACATTCGTTGTAATGGCCATAAAGAAGAAAACATAATTTTCCGGCTATTTTTTAATGTTCATAAAAATATTGTAAAGAAGGTGTAAAGAAATGTGTATAGAGCGGATAGTTGCGATCTATAGTTGCGGTCTTTTAATGGCTTTGTTTGAAATTAAATATTTACCTTTAGTGTAGTGAATTAAAATGAAAATTTTTATGCCGTCGCGTGAATAGCTACGGTGCTGTCTAGGCCAGCATCAATTGTGCCGAACGATGAGCTTGTCAGTTTGGTATAAAATAATTTGAGGGGTATTGTGTTTAAAGGAGTAAGAGAAGATAGATGAAGTGATGTGAAATACGAACGACGGCAGCTGCCGTCGTTCGCTAATGTGCCTAATAAGTTAATTGGCCAAAATTCTAAAAATTAAATTTTACGCTTTTAACGGCTTGTATTTCATTCGCTTGGGTTGTGAATCGTTACCTTTGCGTTTAACGAAATCTTCATGGTATTCGGTGTAGTTTCCTTCAAAGAATTGAATATCCGAATCACCTTCATACGCCAGAATATGGGTGGCAATACGGTCAAGAAACCAGCGATCATGCGAAATAACTAATACGCTACCAGGGAATGCGAGAATCGCATCTTCAAGCGCGCGCAGAGTTTCAATATCTAAATCGTTTGACGGTTCATCGAGTAACAATACATTGGCACCTTGTTTCAAGGTGTTTGCTAAATGTAAGCGGCCACGTTCACCGCCAGATAATTCGCCCACGCGTTTTTGTTGATCAGAACCTTTGAAATTGAAGCGACCAACGTATGAGCGTGAACTAACTTCGTAGTTACCGATTTTTAAAATTTCCTGACTGCCTGAAATAGCATCCCACACCGTTTTTTTATCATCGAGACTTTCGCGGCCTTGTTCAACGTAAGCTACTTTAACGGTTTCGCCGATAGTAACAGTGCCACTATCCGGTTTTTCGGTTCCGGCAATCATACGGAATAATGTAGATTTACCCGCACCATTTCCCCCGACAATTCCCACCACCGCACCTTTAGGTATCGTGAGAGAAAAATTATCGATGAGTAAACGATCACCATAAGCTTTGCTAATATTTTCCAGCACAATAACTTTGTCACCCAAGCGCTCGCCCGGTGGGATATAAATTTCGTTAGTCTCATTGCGCGCCTGGAATTCTTGGGACTGCAATTCATCAAAACGCGCTAAGCGTGCTTTGCTTTTTGCTTGGCGGCCTTTAGGATTTTGGCGTACCCACTCAAGTTCAGTTTTAAGCGCTTTGTGGTGAGCCGCTTCAGTGCGTGCTTCTTGTTCTAAGCGCGCCTCTTTTTGCTCAAGCCAATTGGTGTAATTGCCTTCGTACGGAATACCGTGGCCGCGATCCAGTTCTAAAATCCAACCAGCGGCGTTATCGAGGAAGTAGCGATCATGGGTAATAGCAACCACGGTACCCGTGAAGTTGTGAAGGAACTGCTCAAGCCAATAAACGGATTCTGCATCCAAATGGTTGGTTGGTTCGTCCAGCAATAGCATGTCGGGGCGTGACAACAGTAAACGGCAAAGCGCAACTCGGCGGCGTTCTCCACCAGACAGTTTAGTAACGTCGGCATCCCATGGTGGTAGGCGCAGCGCATCGGCAGCGACTTCCAATGTGTGTTGTAAATTGTGCGCATCCCAAGCCTGGATAATATCCTCACACTTGGCTTGTTGTTTTGCGAGCGCATCGAAGTCTGCGTCGGGTTCAGCGTAGTCAGCGTAAACTTTGTCCAGTGCGGCTAAAGCGTCTACAGCTTCGCGCACGCCGTCTTGTACGTTGCCAAGCACGTCTTTTGTTGGATCAAGTTGTGGCTCTTGCGGTAAATAACCAATTTTGAGATTCGGCATGGGGCGAGCATCACCGTTAAAATCAGTGTCCACACCCGCCATAATTTTCAGCAAAGTGGATTTACCTGAACCGTTCAAACCCAGCACACCGATTTTGGCACCAGGGAAAAATGAGAGAGAAATATCTTTTAAAATTTCACGCTTGGGCGGCACAATTTTGCCGAGCCTATGCATGCTATATACGAATTGAGCCATGGAAG
>JANPKH010000361.1:0-3977 GCA_031425935.1 Gammaproteobacteria bacterium
TTTAACTTTGTAAACACTTAATTCTATTAGGTTTTTACAAACCTCGCTTTACAAGCCCTTTAACTTTTCCGCTAAAATCGCCTGCTTGTCGAGGGCGCGAACTATAGTGGCACACTCATCCCTTTGCAAGCTTTTTTAATGTGATTTTTTACTTTAACCATGAAACAGAATACCGATAACACAAAATGAATAAATATCAAACAACTTCGAATAAATGATACTTCTTCTTTCCAAGCTTAACTAAATAAAAGCGTTTAAAAAAAGCCTTTTCAACCAAGAAGGAGGCACACGACTGCATATTATCAGCAATAGATTTTGTCTCACCATTAATAGAAACAGCGTTAGAAACCAATGCATCTTTAACCTGCTTACCCGATGCAGCCATTTCAACATCAGCCAAAATTTGTGTTAACGGCATCTCTTTAATATCGACACGAAGCAACTTGGATGAAGGCATGCCGTCTTGCTGAAGCTGTTCAAAATCAGACTCACTTAAACTTTGCAAATCCCCGCTAAATAATGCCTGGGTGATGCGCTGCGCTGCGAGCAAACCCGCATCACCATGAACCAAACCTGTCATCTCTTGTGCAAGAATCCGTTGAGCCTCAGGCCTACCGTCCCGCCCCGCATCTAACGCTTCTATTTCATCAATTTGAGCAATACTTAAAAATGTAAAAAAACGAAGGAATTTATATGTATCAGCATCCGCCGTATTCAGCCAGAATTGATAAAAAGCGTACGGTGATGTTTTGGAAGGGTCCAACCAAATGGTTCCGGATTCGGTTTTACCAAACTTTGTCCCGTCTGACTTAGTAACTAGCGGCATAGTTAAACCAAAAACCTGACCGCCGTGCATACGACGGGTTAAATCTATTCCGCCTGTAATGTTGCCCCACTGATCACTACCACCGATCTGCAAAGTGCATTGATGACGCTGATAGAGCTGAGCAAAATCATAAGATTGCAGCAGCATATACGTGAATTCAGTAAAGGATATTCCCTCACCTGCGCGCTCTATTCGCTGCTTGACCGACTCCTTGTTAATCATATTATTAATGGAGAAATGTTTTCCAACATCGCGAAGAAAGCTCAGCACATCCATCTCGCCAACCCAATCAAGATTATTCACCACATCAGCCGAGCTAGGACCACAGTCAAAATGAATAAAACGTGAAACTTGAGCTTTTAGCTTATCCACCCAACTCGCGACAACTTCCGGCATATTGAGTTGGCGCTCTTGCGATTTAAAACTAGGATCACCTATCAAACCCGTAGCTCCACCCACTAATGCAATAGGCCTATGCCCAGCCAATTGAAAACGCTTAAGCATTAATAGAGGAACAAGGCTACCGATATGGAGACTATCAGCAGTAGGATCAAAACCACAATAAAGGGTGCGGCTTGCAGAATTAAGGTGCTCCGCTAGTGCATCCCCCCCCGTTGATTGCGCAATTAATCCGCGACATTGCAATTCTTCTAAAAAATTTGTATCAACTATTGTCATAACTATCAGCCATTTATCTCATGAGGCACACAACGAAAAAGCTGACCACAATACCGGATTTTGAATCAAAAACAAAACTGATCCATGATCAAGTTACCAGAAAATGAATTTTAAAGATGTTTTTAGGAATATATTCTGCTATACATATAAATCCAGCAACTAACACGCAAAGATCGGCTTGGCTTATTTATGAACCCCATAATAAATAATTACAATAAAGCGCAAAATGCCGTGTTGGGGCAAATTCCACGCGGCCATCTTATGGCGGTAGGTTTCTTAGCTTTGTGCTTGTTACTTATATCGACATATACTCCGACGCAGAAAGATTCCACCGCTATTATTGAGCACATTGCACCAATACCGACGGAGTCCGCCCCTAATAAATCAATACCCTTCTCACCAAACTTCGAACTGCCAAACGCCAATGATCTTTTTGCATCCAAGATAGACCAAGCATCTGCATCTTTAGAGCAAGCATCTAGTGAACCTACTTGGCAAGAATTGACGGTTAAATCGGGTGACAACCTATCCAGTATTTTTTCAAGGGCTGGCCTAAACGATCGAGACCTTTACGAGTTGTTCGATGGCAATAAAAATGCTAAAGATTTGCGAAATATCGTACCAGGCCAAAAAATGGCGATCCTCTTGGATAAACAAGGCAAACTACAAGAACTAACTTATTTTAAAAATATTTTAGATTCCTTGAAATTCACTCGCGGCACTATTGGTTTCGTTAGCCAAACAATAAATTTAAAGCCAGAAGTTAGACGTAGCTTTCGCGAAGGCACTATTAATAGCTCCCTCTTTATGGCTGGCAAACAAGCCGGACTGCCCAACAATTTAACCATGGAATTAGCCAATATCTTTGGCTTTGATATTGACTTCGCGCTGGATATTCAAAAAGGCGACAGCTTTAAAGTTATGTATGAAGAGCAATACCTGGATAATAAAAAAATTGGCACTGGCGCGATCTTGTCCGCCAGCTTCACCAACGACGGCAAAACTTTTAGTGCTGTACGCTATACAACTAAAGATGGCTTAACGCGTTATTTTACTCCTGACGGCAAGGCTATGAACAAAGCTTTTTTGCGCATGCCCATTGAGTTTGCACGCATTAGTTCAGGCTTTAATCTTAATCGCCGTCACCCTGTACTCAATTCTATTCGCGCACACAAAGGAACAGATTACGCCGCCTCAACAGGTACGCCCATCCGCTCAACGGGTGATGGTAAAGTTATTCTAGCGGGCCGCAAAGGCGGTTATGGCAACTGTGTAATTGTTCAACACGGCCAAGGTTACGAAACACTTTATGGGCATATGGTTAACTTTGCTAAGGGAATTAGAACTGGCTCGCGTGTTAGTCAGGGGCAAGTCATTGGGTATGTGGGCCAAACCGGTTTAGCTACTGGCCCCCATTTACATTATGAATTTCATGTCAATGGTGCTGTCCGTAATCCTGTGACAGTTGCTTTACCAAAAGCCATTGGGATTGCTGCCAATGAAAAAGATTTATTCTTGGCTGCCACTCAAGAGCTAGTTGCCCAACTTGAAAACCTCGATCAAGAAAACCGTTTAGCCATGGCAGAAGGCAGCACCAAGTCAAACTAATGAGCCTCGCTACCTATTATGTTGGGCTCATGTCAGGCACTAGCGCCGACGCCGTTGACGTTGTTGTGGTTGAATTTTGCCGAGATCAGCTCAACCTAATTGATAGTCACTCCACGCCACTCCCTCATATTCTGCGACAAAAAATTCACGCACTAGCTACCCCGAGCCACAATGAAATCGATCGCCTAGGCGAGCTTGATCAAGAGTTAGGGGAGCTTTTTGCCACCACTATCAATGAGCTAATCAGCAAGAATAATTTATCAGTCACAGAGATCATGGCAATTGGTAGTCACGGTCAGACCATACGTCATCGTCCACCTGACAGCGTTCAGCACCCTTTCACGATACAAATCGGCGATCCAAATGTTATTGCTCAGCGTACCGGCATAACCACCGTTGCTGATTTTCGCCGTCGTGATATGGCCGCAGGCGGACAAGGTGCACCTTTAGTCCCGGCATTTCACCGAGCTTTATTTTATAACGCTGCTATTGACAGAGTAATTGTAAACATTGGGGGTATGGCGAATATTACATGGTTACCAATAACAGGAGCCGCAACTGGTTTTGATACCGGCCCCGGCAATGTATTGATGGATGCATGGATATTGAAAAACCATAATAAAGCTTACGATACTAATGGCAATTGGGCGGCATCTGGAGAAATACATCAAGAGTTATTACAACAATTACTTCAACATCCCTTTTTTAAGCAACCACCACCTAAAAGTACTGGTCGAGAAACCTTTAACCTGAGCTGGTTGGATATTGAAATAGCAAAGCTGACTGCAGGACCCAAAGCAAGCGACGTGCAAGCAACATTATTAGCGCTCACAGCCACGTCAATTAAGGACTGTATCGCTACACT
>JANPKH010000362.1:0-2502 GCA_031425935.1 Gammaproteobacteria bacterium
TTTTTCTGGATGTCATTTAGGGTCCAAACCGAATTTCCCATGGCCGCCGCGATCGATATTTCCCTTAATACTTCCCAACCCGTCTTGAGATGGAATGCCTCTTCTACCAACATAGGCTTCATGCTCGCCGACATAGGCTGATAGGCAAATTCCTCTTGCATTGAAAGTTGAAACTTTCCTACTCGATCGATGAAGCAGGCAAAAGCGATATTATCTATTGCATCAGTAAATTCGATATTAAATGCGTCGAGAACATGCCCTCCGGTATTCATCGCTAATAATTCATCCATTAAATTATCGGCAATTTTTTTATCCCCGGTTGCTGACCAGCTAGAGTCGTGCGATAGCACCCAAAACATCTGATAAGCATGGCGAAGTTCTTCGGCCATAATTCGCATTACACTAAATTTCGAATAGTCCGAATGTGAAGCATCTACTGTTTCAGCATGTTGCTGAATAGATCCGAGTTCTGTGCTGCATTGAGCTTTAATAATACGCAGCGCCTGATATAACATGCTGCCTTTCATCTCCTTTGCCTGGTTAAACTTATTTAATCCAATATATTTTCCCTGCAGTATCTTTTCATTTTTTACTTTATGTATTTTTGCACAAAGTTCAAATTTTTCGTCATGCGGAAAATATTTTTCCCAATATTTTTCCAACAGCCCCAAGTCAGGAAAATTGGTTTTTTGCCAATTTAAAATCGCTTCATGATACTTTGGTGCTATATATAAACGGTCGTTCATCGAAGACTGTGTCACGGTTAAACTCCTATGAAAAAAGGTTTTCGCTTTTCAATGTAAGCCTTCATACCTTCTTTACTGTCATGCGACATAAATAGTTGTTCTTGAAGGTGTCTTTCAAGCAAAAGAGATGATGAAATCGGCTCTTTGTAGCCTTTCGTTATAGCTAGCTTCGCGTAACCAATTGCTTGACCCGCGCCAGTCGGTGGTACAAAGCGGTACAGCCACGTCTTGAGCTCATCTTGATATTTGAAAAATCCTGCAGAAAAGAGCTCAGCAAGGCTCATGAGAGAATTGGAGTTATCGAATAGAGGGACGTATCGGGCTAACTCAGTAGAGTCAGTGTTGATCTTTTGCATAACGGATGAGGTAGTAAGCTCGCTCGTAATAAAGCGATAATCACAATGCAATGCTAATTCAAATTCAACAATCCCTAGAGCTCTACCTATATTGAGTGCAACAATACGCGGATAACCACTGAGCTTTGAAACCAGGTAACGAGTGAAAAGCTTGTGAACCTCGTATAATTCGGCGGTATCATTTGCACCGAAAGACTCTGCTTTTATATCAATTAATAAACAATATATTGAATCGTCCGTTCTTAACTCAAGAACAAATTCATTAATTGCAAAGAGCAAATCTATACAGGAATATTTTTCGGCTCCCCTGTTAACGGATATACAGGCGAGCCCATTGTTTATTTCAAGACTTACAATTTGTTGCGTTAAAATAGTTTTATATTCGTTTGCTAGGGATAGGTGGGGATGCTCAACATAATGTTGCTTGTGAATGTAGGCTAGGGCATCTTGTATTGCATTTTCTCTGAAATCCTCAACCTCAAGAATGGTATCGACGAGACCAATTTTTTTGGATTTTGCTGGAGAAATAAATTCACCTTGCGTAATCATTTCTAGCGCGCGCTGAGGGCCAACCAATCGTGCAAGGCGTTGGGTGCCGCCCATCCCGGGGATTACTCCCAAACGTACTTCCGGAAAACCAATGTTGTATTCACCCGCGATTGCAATGCGATAGTCTGCGATTAGCGCTAATTCCAATCCACCACCGGTTATGTTGCCATTGATAATAGTCACAACGGGTATAGGCAAAGATTCAATAAATTCCAAAACTTCTGCGGCGTACAAAATGAAGTGGGAATTGTGTTGTTTCCCAGCAGTAAGCAACATGCCGATATTAACGCCCCCTGAAAAAAACTTATCGCCTTTGCCAATTAGCACGATTCCGCGTATTTTTGAGTTCGCTGCGATATGGAAGGATTTTTCTTCCAATTCCTTCAGCAAGTGGAAGGTGAGAGTGTTCGCCGATGGGTCATCGAGTTCAAGAATTGCAACATTGTCTCGCTCGTAATAATTGATAAAATTATGTTCCAACATATTTACACCCTTCGTGCAGATCAGTGGCTCGTGTTTAAACAACACGCAATACAGAAGAAAGCGGAAGCCGTTTCCGTTCTCTCGGTTTGTTTTCGGGAGACGCAACGCCAAGCGCTATTAACATACAAATTTCATAAGTTTTAACGAGCCCTAAGAGCCCATGAATAGCCTCGAAATCGCAACCTGTCATAGGGCAAGTCTGGATTCCTCGTTCCTGCGCTGCAAGCATCAGCATCATTGAGAACATTGAGCTTGAACGCATTGCCTCATCGCGTGCCAATTCGCTATTTTCGCCGTAAATGTTTTTGAATGAAGCTAATGTTTTAGCGCGTGATTCTGGGCAAGGAATATTGGCCGCTAAAGTATCT
>JANPKH010000363.1:0-3207 GCA_031425935.1 Gammaproteobacteria bacterium
CATCGGCATCAGCATCGGCATCAATTAGCGAGGATTGAGCACTTGAACTAGTCCTAACACCACCATCGCCACCGGTATCAATTAGCGAGGATTGAGTACTTGAACTAGTCTTAACACCGCCACCGCCACTACTGCCGCCACCTCCGCCACAGGCAACAAGACTTATAGCGCAGATAGAAGTTACAAATATTTTTATTAAGTTTTTCATCTTGAACATCCTTTATTTAATAATTTCAATTGCCACATATAGAAATAGCGCTCTGACGCGCTATTTTCATTCCAAAATTTTTACTTAGGTGAATAACATCATGTTACAAAAATCAATCTTTCATAACGGCAATCCCTTGCGTGTCCGCAGGAAGGAGCGAATATTAACTCATGGCGCCTAAATCCTCAATGACGCCCTTACTCAGGCCGCATATGTGGAAACAACAACACATCGCGGATGGACGGCGCATTTGCATACAACATCACCAAGCGATCAATACCAATACCCTCGCCTGCGGTCGGCGGTAATCCGTATTCAAGTGCGCGCACAAAGTCAGCGTCTAGTGCATGGCTGTATCTGAATGTATCGGTTAGATATTGTTGCGCAGCAGCTTCTGTACGTCTTCAGGATATATAGTATTGCATTAAATAAAAATAGCAGCGCTTCTCCCTAACGCCCAATACATAGCGATACAACCCATTACATAGGCGGTAGGTATTTTTAGTGTCTTCTCTATAACATAATCCCCAACAAATCTCTTGAGAACTTGATTCGCTATGAAAACCGCTAGCAATACTGAAGCGACGAAAACAATTTGCCCTATCTCAACTCCTATGTTGAAACACAGAAGCGCAATGGGAATTTCTGTTGAGGGAACACCTAAACTCGACAATGCGCCAGCAAAACCCAAGCCATGTAATAAACCAAACCCACCAGCAACTAACCACGGATAATTTGCAGTAAGCCCGCGCTCACCCTTTTCCGCACGAATAACTTCATAAGCCAAAATGACGATGGAAAAAGCAATGCTCGCCTCTACCGGTGTACTTGGCAATGCCAGTAAACCTAAAAAAGACAGCGCGAGAGTTATACTATGAGCAACGGTAAAAGCCGTTATGGCCTTTAGTAATGTTTTAACATTATTTACCAATAACATTATGCCAAGTACAAACAGCAGATGATCAATGCCCTCCAGAATATGCTCAAAACCGAGCATCGTATATCGTTTAGCCAATTTTGAAACACTAGCGGATGCTGCAGCAAGCTCACTCAGCGGTACATTGATCACTTCACCTTCACGTAAAAAAAGTGCGCGAATCTCTTTACCATTTAGCCATTGCGCATGAATAAGCACGGCCTCGCGACGCCAGGTTAAAACTAAGGTGTCACTTGAACTTAAACCTTCTGTACCACAAGAAAAAGTCATCACTGGCTGTAAACCGCTTCGCTCTTGAATATCCAATAATTGGCATTTATCTGGCAAATGCGGTGGTGGTACAACTTCTCCCTCTTTACCAGGAGTATCCACCGTTAACCGATATTTTCCATCGGGTAGTTCCTGAAAACCAGCTTCAGTTACACCAATATCATGCGCCGATGTAAAATTTACAATCGCCAGAAAAATTAAAATAAAATATTTTTTCATTATTCTTCTGCGGCAATATTAATTTTATAGTTCGCTTTAAGTGAAGCGATTTGTTGTTGCACTATTTTATTCTGGTTCGCATTAAACCAGGCATCGCGAACATAACGCTTTACTTCAGCAAAAGGCCGGACTTCACCTTTGTGGGAGGCCACTACACGAATGAAAAAGGTGCCGCGAACGTTATTCATTGGTCCAACCCATTTCCCTTGACTCGCTTTCATGGTTGCATCGGAAACATCCTTTCCCATTCTAGCCATAATTTCCTGTTCACTTATTTTTGGAAACTTCACCAAACTTAATTGTAAATCCTTCAATAACAAGTCTGAATTTTCTAACCTTTGTAACTCAATCTCGAAATTTTCCGGTACTTTTTTATCACCACTAAAATAAATCTGGTCAATATCCAGCATTACAGGACTCATATATTCATTAGTGTGTTCAGCATAATAAACTTCCAACTGTGCATCTGTGGGTTCTTGCAGTGACGCAGTGAGAATAGCGCGACATTTGCGTAATAGTGCCGCCTGAATCGTTCGATCATTGTCCAAGCCAAGCCGTAACGCTTCATCCAGCAAAATTTTATTGTCTACATAAGCATTAATTGCATTTATTTCCTCTTCCGGCGCAAGCGCTGTCCCTTTTAGTTCTTTTTCTTGACTCAAAATTGCCATTCGTGTTGTCGATGTAATAGTAATTTCGGCTTTTTTATTGTGATTTAAACAATAATCCACTGCAAACAGTGTTACTGCAATCAACATAAAAATTAATAGGGGTTCTTGCTTTACATGGCGAAGACTAAGCATTTGCAGATAAATTCCAAAAAGTATATTTGGTGGAGAACAGAAATATTTTTATTATTAAATTATTTCAGAAAAATTTTATACTAAAAAAAACGGGCGCTGAACACTATGACTTACCATAATATCCAACGCCCAAATAAAGCTTAAAACCTGTTAATCCATTTGCACCAAGGTAAACGACCCTTGAGAGTTCGCACCCGTTAAAAATTGATTCAGCACTGGCGAATAAGTGTAGTAGTCAACTCTATCTTCTAAGGGTTTAAATACATAGTAACGCATAAACATAACTTCCTGAGCGTCACATTGGAAATCGTTCACAAAGTTATGTGATACACCACCCCTTGGCCCAGTGGTCACATAACTTGCCTGACGTACGCAATCATGACCAGCATTCGCCATAACAATATTATCGTATTTGGTTAAAAGGTTATCTTTAATTGTCGTAGTGGCCCAAATATCATGCGTAGCCAGCAATACCTTTCTACCCGGATTGGCAGCCAAAATAGTTTTTGCCCAATTCAAGCCAGCAGGAGATGTTTTGGAGTATTGATCGTAAGGTTGTACCTGCAAAAACATATACTGCTCTTTGCCTATGGTCATTAAGCCGTAATTGTTTTCCACTCCACCAAAATCACCACCCCACCAAGGCTCTCTTGAAAAACTTGAAATCGGAAAATACTGATTTAATGATGCGGGCGAATCATGGTTTCCCTGAATAGGCATGAATGGAATCTGGCCATAAAGTTTATACCATGCCGAACTCGCGTTGTCCC
>JANPKH010000364.1:0-3230 GCA_031425935.1 Gammaproteobacteria bacterium
CTGCCTCATAGTTTTTGGTTAAGTAATAGTCGCTAAGCTTATTGGCACTGTCGGCATAGTTATCGGAAAATACCATTAAAAATTTTTGATAAGCCGCCAATTCTCTCCATACGCTCAGCCCTTTAACGATGTCAATTCCAGGCAAGTTTGTTACGTAAGTGTCCTTGCTACTTTTGCTATCCGTGCCAGATTCAGGCACGCAGTGGGTTAGCTTCTGAATAGTTGTTATTAACTCTTCAACATTAAAGGGCTTGGCGACAAAGCCATTCATTCCCGCTGCTTGGGCTGCGTCTTGCTGTGCCTTGAAGGCACCAGCAGTAAGGGCGATGATGGGTAAATTAGCGAATTCTGGTAATGCCCGCAGTTGACGTGTGGCTTCATAGCCATCCATTACTGGCATTTGCACATCCATCAATACAATATCGACCGCCTTTGGGTTCGCGCGCAACCAATCGAGAGCCGCTTGACCATCGTTCACCATATCCACCACAGCGCCATCCATAACTAGAATACGCATCACCACTTCGCGGTTAATTTCACTGTCGTCAACAACCAAAACACGCACATCTGGAATACGCCTTCCCACGCGCTCCAGCGATGAATGAAGCGCACCACCACTGCCTTGTCCGCGACGGCGTAATACTTCGGCCACTGTGTTGTAAAGGGATGAGCTGGTTACCGGTTTATTAAGAATACCATCAACAAGATTGATACCCGGCTGCTTTAATAACTCATCGCGTGAAAATGCAGTCACCATTAACACAATGGGTGCAGTTTCGCCCTTGAAGGTATCGTGAATTTTCGCGGCCATTTCCAAGCCATTCAGGCCCGGCATTTTCCAATCGACTAACAGCACATTAAAATTATTTTTGCCTCCACTCCTGCTGGATAGCTTTTGAATAGCGACCTCCCCTGACTCAGCCTGTGATGATTTCCAACCGACTGATTGCGCGGTGAGTGCCAGATTTTCGCGCGCAATTTCGCTGTCATCCACAATCAGCACATCCAACACTGCCATGTCAGGTGCTGCATATTCCACCCCGGCGCTCCACTCGAACGGGATAGTAAACCAGAACTCGCTGCCCTTATTGGGCTCACTACTAACGCCAATTTCCCCGCCCATTTTGGTAACCAGATGGCGGCAGATTGTTAAGCCAAGCCCCGTTCCACCAAAACGCCGAGTCGTTGAAACATCAGCCTGAGAAAAAGCATCAAAAATCTGCTGCTGTTTTTCAAATGAAATACCAATGCCGGAATCCTTTACCGAAAAACGCAATTTAACTATTTTTTCGTTGCGCTCAAGCAAGCTAATCCCAACGATGATTGAACCACTATCAGTGAACTTAATGGCATTTCCCGCCAGGTTAATTAGTACTTGCTCAAGTCTGAGCGCATCACCCAGTAGTTGCCCGCCGATGCTAGGCGCTGGCGAAATAAGCATTTCAATATCTTTGCCGCCCGCATTAGCAGCCATGATGCCGGACAAGTTATCGAGCACATCTGCAATACGAAAAGGCGCCCGCTCAATCTCCAGCCGCCCGGCTTCAATTTTGGAAAAGTCGAGGATGTCATTGATGATGGATTGCAGTGAACGGCCAGCACTGCGTATTTTTTTTACTAAGTCCGACGAGTTCTTATCCAGATTGCTTTGATCAAGCAAATAGGCCAGCCCCAAAATACCGTTCATTGGTGTGCGAATTTCATGGCTCATATTGGCTAGAAAATTAGCTTTGGTGCGATTGGCGGCTTCTGCCTCATCAGTGCGAGATACCAGAGTTTGGTTAGCAATTTGAAGTTCAGCGGTGCGGTCACTTACGCGTTGTTCAAGTTTTGCATTCAGGCTGCGTACTGCTTGTTCTGCTGTACTTCGCTCAGCGATTTCATGCTCAAGAGTCTGCAACATACCGTTGAAAGCATCTGCCAATTGGCCTATTTCATCTTCAGTACTTTTAATGGCCCGCAACTGGTAATTGCGTTGCTCCATTACTTGCCGCGCAACCGTACTCACCTCTCGAATGGGTCCGGAAATCCAATGCTGTAAGCGTGAAGAAATAATCAAACCAAGCCCGAGGCTAGCCAGCAAAACTGAACCAAGGATAAGTAAGTAATTTGTCACCCATTTTGATAAGTCGTGACGCTGTTTTAAATAGACAGTGCCCACGGAATTCTGCTGCGAGACAATGCCTTTAAAGAGTGTTAACTCACCGCCATTAAACCTAAAACGGTATGGACCAGGTTCATTTGGTACGCCTAAATTTTGTGTTAATGAGCTGTCCGTTGAATTGTGCGTTGAATTGTTCGCTGCATCTTTGGAATTGACCAGATCGACCCGCTTACCCTCGCGAACGTAATGAGCAAATAAAACCCCCTTCACGGTGTAGATAGCGGCAGCAACAATGTTCGGATTCGCCCGTAACTGCGCCAGATTTTCGCTCGCGACTTTAATGTCATCAAACTCCAATGCGGCCACGTTGCCTTGGCCAACAATGTCAGCAAGCGCTACGAGCTCATTCGCCATTTTTGCGCGGTTGTCGCGCAGATCGTAGTAGAAGAGCGTGGCGCCAGCAGCCATTAGTGTGAAGAAATTTGCCACCAACACCATCAGTAATAATTTGTGGCGCACTGAGCGCAAACGCGTGGCATTCATTATTTGCTCCCCGCGTCAATTTTCTGCGCAACACTCAACAACCGTGCACTGATTTTGAGACCATTTCGCTCAGCTTGGGCAACCGAAACCTCAAAACGAATATGATTTTCAACAGTGATGAAATTAATAACGCTTCCCGGGTAGAGCGCGGGTGAGGAAGTTACCGTTAATATTGGCAACACTTGAAGACTATCTAACAAACGCTTTAATCGCGCTTGATCCTGCTGGCCCACAAATAGAATCTGCACGCCAGCTAATGAATCACCCATATTCAGCGACTTCACTTGCACAACGCGATCATTCACCGTGCGCTCCTTCGTAAGATAATATAGCTCTTCGGCGATTTCCCTTGCACCCAAAACACCAATAGTTATAGGGGTGCTGGCCTCAGTAAAAGTTAACGGCGGCCACTCCACATAAGCAGCGAATTTGCCGATATAGGCGGCTTTGATTTGGGTTTCGGTAAGGCTATCCAAAGCGCAAACGGCACAGGAAAACACCTGCGCCGCAAGCAAAAAGGCTAGCCGCAAGAGTCTCATTAAAATGTCACCGTCACAGCGACAGACAATTCACGCTCGACCTG
>JANPKH010000365.1:0-9269 GCA_031425935.1 Gammaproteobacteria bacterium
AATTATCATTGGTGGGTGCGCAGGTGGGTTGCACTACAAATACATCACGACCACGCACGTTCACATGTAATTCAACGGCAATTTCACCGTCTGAAAATTGAGACACGGAAACATCACCAAGCGACATGCCTAGATGATCCACAATTTTTTTGGCCAAGTCAGGGTTTGCGTTACCGGTAACAACCATAAAATCAGTCACGTCGAATACCTTTATTAAAGATCAGTATGAATGTAGTGAATGCGAATATCGTTGCAGTCGTAGAATGCGAAACTATAGTTCGTAAAGCTGCATTTAACGAGTAAGGGTACTTTACCCTTATAGTAGCCAAGCAAACCTGTTTGGTTTGTTGGCGAGAAACGTTAAATCTGGAAGAGTATAGAGTCATTGAAATATGCAGATGTTAAAGATAAACAATGACTAAGAATATGGCAGGGGCGGAAGGACTCGAACCTACGGATGGCAGGATCAAAACCTGCTGCCTTACCACTTGGCGACGCCCCTGTTGTGGTTATAAATCTTGTAGTTAATAAACTACTTCATAATAAGTAGTAGTGAATTAACTTACGGGAGATATTTATAGAGAGGTGACTGATTGACACCTTGCGCTATAAAACTTGGCATTTGCTTAGGCAGTTCGATTTGAACTGCTTTGGCCTCTTCTGCCGTGGCGAATGGTGCAAAAATACACGCGCCGGTTCCCGTCATTTGAGCTGTGTGCCTGGCTTGTTCAAACCAGTTGAGTGCTTCGTCCACTGGGGGATAAAGCTTTCTCACCAAGGCTTGACAGTCATTGCGACCACCCTGCTCAAAGAAGGCCGCCACTTTAATGGCAGGCGTGTCTCTTGTCAAATCTTTATGTGAAAAAATCGCTTTAGTTGATACGTGACAATTGGGTTGCACGATTAAGAACCAATCTCTAGGTAATTCAATGGGTTGCAAGTGCTCGCCTATGCCTTCTGCCCATGCGGTTTGAGCATTTATAAATACAGGAACGTCTGCTCCTAATTGCAAGCCCAATGCTTGTAACTGGCTACAGTTTAAGCCGCACTGCCACAGCTGGTTTAATGCCACCAAAGTGGTCGCTGCATTACTGCTACCTCCGCCTAAACCTCCCCCCAAAGGTAGGTATTTCTGCAGGTGAATATCTGCCCCTAGAAGAGCGTTTTGTCGATTTTGTAATAGGCGTGCAGCCTTGATAATAAGGTTGTCTTCAAAAGCCACTCCAGTGAGCTCAGGGCTTAGGTTGATTTCGCTATCGTTGCGCAAGGTAAAGCTTAGTATGTCGCCGTAATCGAGCAATTGAAAAAGTGTTTGTAAGTTATGGTAGCCATCTGGGCGGCGACCTGTAATGTGTAAAAACAGGTTGAGTTTGGCTGGTGATAAGAGGGTTAGTTTGGGAGCCGCAGTAATTTGTTCGATCATTGCGTGCCCCCTAATTTCCATTCGCGAATGAGTAATGTCAGCCGTATTTCCTTATATTCGGCGGTGATGCGACCAGGCATGGGAATGACATCGTTGAGATTTTGAGTATTGATATATTCACCGTAGGTTATTTTCCAGCCTGCCTGATCAAGCTCGCCAATTAAGCCTTGCGCATTGAGGGAATAACGGCTTACTTCGGTTGCGGGATCTGGTAGCCCTCGTACCCAATGTGCAAGTTGGGTAACGGGGATATTCCACCCGGTGTTTTTAAGCATTAATTCTTCAGCTGTTTTAGCGCTTTGGGGTGGGTTATTGCCACCACTAAAAGTCACTCGGCCAGGCTCCCCTTCGATCGACATGTTTCCTTGTCCGAAAGGGCCGTTAAAGGCTATCTGATACTCAGTGTTTTGTTGTTGCCAGCGTAGGGTTGCGCTACCGCCATCATTAGGTGTTTTGACCCCAAGTTTGCCGGTTGCCTGCCAGGTGCCAATTGCTTGAACTTGTATTTGATGTTGCAACAAATTCTGGTTAAGTGATACGGGAGTTTTCGGTGGCCGTTGCGCACAGCCGCTCAATAGTAGGATCAGTAAAGCAATGATTAGGTTTAACGGGTGAGTCATGGTGTGCCCAATTGATTGGTGATGGTGTTTTCAGGCTTTAAGCGTTTCATTGTGGTGGAAATAATGCTGTTAATAATAACGGAGTCATTGGGATTAAGTTCTAGCGCTTCAATTAATACAGCTTCAGCTTCGCGCAATAAATGATGATTTACGAGGGCTTGGGCTTGGAGTAAATACAAATTTTTGGCTTCATCGGGATAACGCATGCGGACTCTACTCATGTGTTGTTGCGCGCTTAAAAGATCACCTCTGCGAATAAATATATCCAGCAAGTTGACATTTGCTGGAAGAAATTCGTTGCCTTGTTCAACTTGCAAATAATTGAAAATCGCATCGCTCCATTGTCGCTGGCTTTCAGCCATTTGCCCTAAATAATAATGCGTTTTAGAAAGATGTTGATTAGTGTCTAGAAGGCGTTCAAAGGCTTTCCTTGCAGCTTTAAAGTCTTTACGCTCCATTGCAATAATCCCTAATGACAGGCGCACATTAGCATCATTGGGTAGTTGCTCGGATAAAATCGTGAATTGTTGCTGTGCTAATGCCCTATCGTGGTGAGTTAGCGTATGTGCGTATTGATTGCGGATATTTGTGTTGGCTGGATAAAGTACTAACAGCTGGCTCATCTTGCTAATAGCTTCGCGGTCCCGCTTAAGTTCATGCAATAAATTTACCTCTAGCATGGCGGCAGAAATGCTGTGCGGGTATAGGTTTAATGCTTTATGCGCATAATTCATAGCATCCGCAAAGCGCTTTTGTTGTCGAAGTAGCGAGCCTGTGCCGATGAGCAATTGTTCGTCATTCTCGTAAAGTAGTAACAGGTTTTTGTAGCGTTGCAGCAGGTGTTCACGCTGCGTTTTGGTGAGAATGTTGGCTCTTGTAGCAATGTTCTGAAATAGCGTTGCAGCTCCTTGCGCGTGCAGACGCTCAGATATGTCAAATGCGTCCTGCAGGCGACCTACCTGGATAAGTATTAGGCTCGCGTTAGTCAGCGCCTCTTTATCATTGGGGGCTGTTTCCACCCAGAGCTGAGACATTTGTAGTGCTGCTGTTTTATTATTTACGTAGCGCGCAATCTTAGTAGCACGAGCGACGACTTGTGTGTCGCGAGTTATTATGGCTTGTTGCATGTAATACTTAAGCGCTACGTCATTCATTTGTCGAATGTCGGCAAATTCCGCAGCCAGTAAACCGAAGAGTGAATCGGCGGTAAATTTACGTTTAAGATGTTCCTCTGGCGGTGTAATGTTAGCTAGTGATGTAGCGAATTGGAGTTCTTCTGCGCTCGATATTGCTGCGTTGCCGTAGAGTACGAGTGCAGCGATAAGTAGAAAGCGAGATGAAATCATAACAATAAATAGAAATTGGTTGAGTTAGGGTGGCACAGAGCACCGGCATACATCATAGTTAGCTACGCCACTTAGCGCTAATGATATGTTCTTTTGGCGTTTCTTTTCTTGTCACAAGCTCTTTATGACGGGACAATACCGCCTTTTGCACCAGCCTTTGCCGTCATCCAGCATATTGTATGGCACAACATGACATTATTTATATTCGACCTATGACATTATTTGCCTTTGGTATCAACCACACAACAGCTTCACTCGCAGTGCGCGAACGTATGGCGTTTGCTCCTGAAGCCGTGGGTCAGGCATTGTTATCAGCGCGTGAACAGGCCGAGCTGGCTGAGGTTGCCATACTATCAACGTGTAATCGCACTGAAATTTATGTATGCAGTGAGCACCGGGTAGGCCACATTAGTGATTGGTTAATTGCCCACACTAACATCAGTGCGGAGGAATTAACGCAATGCTTTTACTGTCATGAGAATGACGAAGCGGTGCGCCATATGATGAAGGTGGCAGGCGGTTTGGATTCGCTCATCCTCGGCGAGCCACAAATACTTGGTCAAATGAAATCAGCTTATGCAGTTGCTTGCGAAGCTGGAACTGTCAGTGGTGAATTACACAATACGTTTCAGCAGGTTTTTAGCATTGCCAAGCGCGTGCGTACTGAAACTGCGATTGGTGAAAATCCGGTATCCGTCGCTTATGCGGCGGTTAGTCTTGCACAACAAATTTTCTCCGATTTAAAAAAAGACACTGCGCTTTTAATTGGCGCGGGTGAAACCATCGAATTAGTGGCTCGCCATCTTGTAGAGCAGGGAATTCACCGCATTATAGTTGCCAACCGCACCCTGGATCGTGCACAACGTTTAGCGCAAGAATTCAATGGCGAAGCAATTTTGTTGGCGGATATTCCCGAGCATTTGTATCGCGCAGATATTGTTATTTCATCCACTGCTAGCCAATTACCGTTGTTGGGTAAAGGAGCGGTAGAAAGTGCATTGAAAAAGCGCAAACACAAACCCATGTTTATGCTCGACATTGCTGTGCCTCGCGATATTGAGGAACAAGTCGGCGAGCTTGATGATGTGTATTTGTATACCGTAGATGATTTGCATGCGGTGATCGATAAAAATAAAAAATCACGTGTGGCCGCAGCTGACAAAGCGGAAGAAATTATTAATGAGGGAGTAGAGCTTTATCGCCGCCAGCAGCGCACGCTCAATGCTGTTGCTACTGTGAAGGCCTATCGCCGCAAAGCTGAAAAATTGCGTGATATAGAATTGCAAAAAGCATTACATTTAATTGAAGCCGGCGGCAATGCTGAACAAGTCTTACAGCAATTAGCGCGCAACCTTACGAATAAATTAATTCATGCACCTACAGCTGTATTAAAAAATGCCAGCGCGAATGGTCGTAGCCAGGTAATTCAAGTGGCGCAGGAATTGTTTGAGTTGTCGCCTAACGATATACAAGATAATGATGTACTTGAAAGCGACATTAATTTAAGTGAGAAAGAATGAAAGCCTCCATCCTTGAAAAATTAGATCGTCTTAGAGAGCGTTACGAAGAAGTTAGCGCGATGTTGTCTGAAGCAGACATCATCAATAATCAAAACAAATTTCGCGAACTTTCTAAAGAATATTCTGAGTTAGAGCAAGTAGTCAAAGCCTACAATGATTACCAGCAATTACATGTCAGCATTACTGAAGCCAAGCAGTTGTTAATTGATGGCGATGCGGACATGAAAGAAATGGCAGAAGAAGAATTGCGCGATTGTCTTGCAAAGTTAGAGCCTGCGAAATTAGAAATGCAGCGTTTATTGTTGCCAAAAGATCCTAACGATGAAAAAAATTGCTATCTAGAAATTCGTGCAGGAACCGGTGGCGATGAAGCGGCAATTTTTTCTGGTGATTTGTATCGTATGTATTTGCGTTACGCTGAAAAACAAGGTTGGCGTATTGAAGTGCTTAGCCAAAGTGATGGTGAGCATGGCGGCTATAAAGAAATTATCACGCTGGTGAGTGGTCAGGGAGTCTATTCAAAATTAAAATTTGAATCAGGTGCGCACCGAGTGCAGCGAGTGCCTGCTACTGAAACGCAAGGCCGCGTGCACACTTCCGCCTGTACTGTAGCCGTTATGCCAGAGGCGGATGAGCTTGAAGAAATTAATATCAGAAAAGAAGATTTGCGTGTTGATACTTATCGCTCATCTGGTGCTGGAGGTCAGCACGTTAACAAAACGGATTCGGCAATTCGCATTGTGCATTTGCCAACAGGTTTGGTTGTGGAATGTCAGGATGAACGTTCACAACATAAAAATCGTGCGCGTGCCATGAGCTTGTTAGCCACAAAATTAAAAACACAGCAAGAGGATGCAGCCCACAAGTCCATTTCAGACGAACGCCGTAATTTGGTGGGAAGCGGTGATCGCTCTGAACGTATTCGGACATATAACTATTCGCAAGGCCGCGTGACTGATCATCGGATCAATTTAACGCTCTATTCGTTGGACGCGATTATGCAAGGCGATTTGGGCACCGTTATTCAACCACTCGCAAACGAATATCAAGCTGATCAGTTGGCGGCGATTTCGGATTAATTTTTATTCCTTGTAATAATATTATACAAGTTGGCACGTCATCTCCATTGCGTGAGGATGACGACGGAAATCTAAACAATGAACTCATTGGTCATCGCCAACTGCCTCCAACAATATTCACAACTCGCGGTAGTGAGTGATACCCCTCGCCTTGATGTTGAAATTATCCTGGCACACGTTTTACAAAAAAGCCGTACTTATCTTTTTACGTGGCCTGAGAAAACATTAACCGAATTAGAATCAAATTTATTTGCTGATTTATTTGCGCGGCGTTTGGCCGGAGAGCCAGTGGCGTATATTGTTGGGGTAAGGGATTTTTGGTCATTACCTTTAATGGTAAACAAATCTACTTTGATTCCACGGCCAGATACAGAGTTATTAGTAGAAGCCACCTTGGAATTGTTTTCGCAGGATAAAAATAATATTGCACGCCGTTTATTAGATTTAGGCACTGGCACGGGTGCAATTGCATTGGCGTTGGCTTACGAAAAAAAATTATGGCAATGTGTTGCGGTCGATAAAGAAATAGCCGCGGTGGAATTGGCTGAAAAAAATCGCACGCAATTAAATTTAGTTAATGTAAAAATTCAGCAAAGCGATTGGTTTTCCGCGCTCGCTAATGAAAAGCAATTTGATGTCATCCTTAGTAACCCCCCCTACATTGATCCCCTGGATCCACACTTAATCATTGGCGATGTACGCTTTGAGCCGCTGTCCGCATTAGTAGCAAATAATAAAGGCTTGGCGGATTTGGAATTTATTGTCTCTCATGCAAAAAATTATTTATTGCAGGATGGTTGGCTATTAGTAGAGCACGGTTATGATCAAGCAAATGCAGTTCGTGATTTTTTTCAACGGAACGCTTATACGGAGATTAAAACAAAACGCGATTTGGGTGGCAACGAGCGTGTAACATTAGGACAAAGAAATAGGGCAAAGAAATGAATGACCAACAGCTTTTACGTTACTCTCGCCAAATAATGTTGCCAGATGTAGATATCGAAGGCCAGGAAAAATTGCTTGGTGCTAGTGTGTTAATTGTGGGTGTAGGTGGATTGGGTTCTCCTGTTGCTATGTACTTAGCGGCTGCGGGTGTAGGGCATTTAATTCTCGCTGATTTTGATAGAGTAGACCTTAGTAATTTACAGAGGCAAATTGTTCATACCACGCCGCGAATTGGTCAAACTAAAGTCGAATCTGCAGCGCTTACATTGCGTGAATTAAACCCTGACATAAACGTTACTTGCATTGCAAAGCAACTTGATGCCGCTGCTTTAGCGGAGCTAGTAGCCCAAGTAAATGTCGTGGTAGATTGTTGCGATAATTTCACTACACGCTTTGCTGTTAATGCCGCTTGCGTATATCATAAAGTTCCACTCGTTTCAGGTGCGGCCATTGGTATGGAAGGTCAAGTGGCGGTATTTGATGCGCGCGATCCCACCAGCCCCTGTTACAACTGTTTATATGATGTGGGTTCCGAATTAGACGTAAGTTGTGCGGCAAATGGTGTGCTAGCACCTGTCGTGGGAATAATAGGCTCGATGCAAGCGCTGGAAACTATAAAAATAATTACAAATTTTGGCGTGAACCTAATGGGGCGCCTACACTTATTTGAAGGGCGCCATAATCAATGGCGTGAATTGAAGTTAACAAAAGATAAGCATTGTCTGGCTTGTGCTGTTTCCGGACATAAGTAAGAACTAATTACTTAAAGTATCGATTGTTAAAAAACCTCAATTATAAAATCATCCTAATATATTATTCTTGGGACATAGTCATTATGTCTCAAAAAAGGAGCTATCCATGCAGGTAGAATTATACGATTTATTGTGTAAAGATATTATTGATGGAAAAAACTCCATGGGTAAAGGTGTTCACAACATATTCGATATTGATATCCGTTTATGATAAATGAAAATCTGGAGAGCTATGTAATGCAAGGACACTGGGTTAGTGAAAAAACTTCTGCGTCTTTAGCTGCAGAGTTGCACGTGGATGGCTTAAGCCAAGTCCGTGTTATATCAATTGTCGATAACTTGCTGCTGCATACGTGTAAATTGGCTGATATTAAAGTGTTATCGCGCGTTGGCAATGTTACACGTAACTTACTTTTTAATGGAGGTGAAAAGTTTGAAACGCAAGATCATGTACAAGTAGATCTGCTATTAAAAAAATATAGCCCTCCGCTATTGGATAGCTTAGCTCATCAACTTCAATCACATATTTTGTTTGTTTGTGTAAACTTGCTGTTGGCAATCTGTTTGAGTTGGGCTGGCATTAAATATGGCCTTCCGGCGGCAAGTAAAATAATTGCTGATCGGTTACCGCAAAGCATGCTGGATTCAACTTCTACGGAAACGTTACGCCTGCTCGACAAAATCTATTTGCAGCCCACTGAGCTTGATGAAAGTGTGCAAGCGCGGGTGGTGGAGCATTTCGCACCGACGCTAAAAGAAAATGCTCATTTATATATACAAGTAATTTTTCGTGGCGGAGGAGATTTAGGTGCGCATGCTTTTGCCTTGCCGAATGGTACGATTATATTCACGGATGAAATGATCAATCTCGCCAAAAATGATGATGAATTAGTTGCTGTGCTCGTTCATGAAATTGGCCACGTGAAATATCGTCATGGCTTGCGCTCTGTTATTGAAAGTTCTTCGTTAGGTTTAAAGATGAGTATGCTTATGGGTGATAGCGCAGCTGCTTCTAACTTACTCACCGCATTGCCCGTGATTTTAATAACCATGCCTTACTCAGCTGATTTTGAACGCGAAGCTGATCAAAATGCACTGGAGTATTTGGATGCGAAGAATATTCAGCGTCATATTCTTGTCGATTTAATGGAGCGAGTAACTCATGAAGCGCGTTGTGATTTTGTTTTACGGATGAAGCCAGATTTTCTTGGAGAAAATAAAGAAGCGATAAGCGATAGCGAAGAAATATATTCGTCTACCGCAGCTGTAACTGCCACAGCAATGGCTACCACAGCGATGGCTGCCACAGAATCGGCTGCCGCAGCACCGGCTGCCGCAGCATGGCCTACCGCAGGATGGTCTGACGCAGCGACGGCTGCTGCAGCACATAAAAGCTCTCTTAAATCCAAAGGTAAAATTGCAGCTAAGACCGAAGATACAATTACAGCTAAAATCGATGATCCGGTTGTCGCTATGATCCAAGATTTAATTGCAGCTAGAAAAATGCAATGCGATAAATTAATTGCTTCCCATGACTTTGAAAAAGAAACCATTAAGGATTATTTTTCAACTCACCCCGGAACA
>JANPKH010000366.1:0-10684 GCA_031425935.1 Gammaproteobacteria bacterium
AAAAATAGTTGATTTAAATAAAACAAAAATGACGGCTATTGTAAAAAATTCAAACAATACCAATAGTGACAGTGGCAAAGAATTAAAGTTAATCGATAACAAGTACTGGGAATTTTCTTTCATCCCGGAAAAAACTGCTGCATACAACATTAGCTTTCATGCCTTAGGCGAAATGATTGATGGTGAGATATTTGATGAAACAATCGATGCCAAAACATTATTTTATGAAGCAAAAATAATTGTTAAAAAATCAGCAGAACCAGAGGTGCCAAAAGCAGTACTGGCACCCAAAGTAGAAAAAAAGGAAAGTACCCCAAGTAACAATAATGTGCTCTATATTGGCATTGCCGTTGGTAGTATATTAGCTGGTTTGCTAGGCTATTTTGCATTCCGCATGTTTTTTAGTAGCAAGGCTAAAGATGAGATTGCAGAACTAGAAAAAACCTTGGATATGGATGCCAATTCAAGTGAAGTAAAAACTACTGAAAAAAAACCATCTGAAAAATTAAAAATAGATTCAAATGAAGAGAAGCCTACCGGGCCTGCTACAAGTGATTCTTTCGGGATGGATACTTTGTTCCCCTTGGATGATATGGGCGATGAAAAATAAATGATCGTTGTGATGTAGAGTGTGAAAAATTAATAAACCTATTTTATTTTCCACCAAAGCAAATAGCTATGTTTTTAATATTTTTGAAACGCTTCACTTCCCAATTGTCGAGCGTTTTTATATGGATAACGGCTACCGCGTTAAATGCGGTCGTCTTGACCGAGTATATAGTTTTACTTTAAATGGAAAAATCATCGCTGCCGCGCGTTTAATTCCGCAACTATCAGATGTCTATTTGTTGCGGAATTTATGCGTTGCTACAGATTGCCGGCGACAGGGAGTAGCATCACGTTTTCTCTCAGAGCTGCTTCCTCAGTTTGTACCTAAAAATTGTTATTGTTTTATTTCTGCATACTTGCAACATTTTTATGAGGCTGTGGGGTTTGAGTGTTTTTCTCCTGAGCAAGTGCCAGAAGATATTGGCGTGATGCATGTTCGACAGCGTGAACGAAAACGTGGCTGGATACTCATGGGGTTTATACATAACTATACCGATAATCAATAGTTACTTTACATCAAGTCTATAAATAAACTTAACTGGTTGTCGTTGCACTGGTGACATAATATAAAGTTTGTATAATCCTTAGAAGGTCAACGTTATGAATATAGATATTGGTATTACAAAAGAAAATCGTGAAGAAATTGCCCTAGGTTTATCCAAATTGTTGGCGGATACCTACACGCTTTATTTAAAAACTCACAACTTTCATTGGAATGTTACTGGGCCGATGTTTCAGACGTTACATCTTATGTTTGAAACGCAATACACCGAGCTTGCACTCGCGGTAGACCTCATTGCCGAACGCATTCGTTCTATTGGGTTTCCTGCCCCGGGCACCTATAAACAATATGCAGAATTAAGTAGTATTAAAGAAGAGCAAGGCATACCCAAAGCGCAAGAAATGATTCGTATTTTAGTTGAAGGCCAGGAAGCTGTGGTGCGCACGGCTCGGTCACTTTACCCTGTGGTTGAAAAGGCGAGCGATGAGGCCACGGCTGATTTATTAACGCAACGAATTCAATTGCACGAAAAAACCGCTTGGATGTTACGGAGCCTACTAGAATAATTTCAGTAGATTTTTAAGTTCACAAAACCCCAGCTTTGCTGGGTTTTTGTTATTATGCCTTCCAATTTGTAAGGTACGTTTGGCATGACAAGTGAGTGGCTGGATTTCAAGCAATCAATTGCAAGTGGAATGGTGAAAGACCAGCATAGCTTGCGGCGTAGTTTAAGTGAAATTGAAAAACTTGCTCGTATGCAAAAGCCTTATGAACAAGCATTAGAAAAATGGCGGTTACAGCTATCGCGTTCGCAAGCTACTGTAGCGTACCGGCAGCAACTCATTCCCTCTGTTATAGAATTTCCTAATTTACCAGTTTGTGAAAAGCGTGATGATATCGCGGCTATTATTGCCGCTCATCAAGTCGTGGTATTGGCGGGTGAAACTGGCTCGGGTAAAACAACACAGATCCCCAAAATTTGTTTAACGCTAAATCGTGGCGTTAAAGGTTTAATTGGCCACACTCAACCGCGGCGTATTGCGGCCCATACAGTAGCGAACCGTATTGCGGAAGAGCTACATACAGCTCTTGGTGAAAAGGTAGGTTATCAAGTTCGCTTTAGCGATCAGTCAAATGAAAATACGCTCATTAAAGTAATGACTGATGGCATCTTACTTGCTGAAATTCAAAACGACCCATACCTCAATAAATATGACACCTTAATTATTGATGAAGCGCATGAGCGTAGTTTAAATATTGATTTTTTGCTCGGCTATTTAAAGCAGCTATTGCCGCGTCGCCCCGATTTAAAATTAATTATCACTTCTGCCACCATCGACCTTGAACGCTTTTCAAATCATTTTAATAACGCGCCAATTATTGAAGTATCTGGTCGAACTTATCCAGTTGATATTTGGTATCGACCACTTTTAGAAAATACTAACGAAGAGTCTGAAGTTGAGCCAGATCAGTATTCAGCTATCGTCGATGCAGTACATGAAATTGAACTGCATGAGAAAAAAAATAAAGGCGCGCGTGGCGGTGATATTTTAATTTTTTTAAGTGGTGAGCGAGAAATTCGTGAAGCGGCGGACGCTTTGCGTAAGGCGCAGTTTTCCCATATGGAAGTTGTACCTTTTTATGCGCGCCTAAGTTTGGCGGAACAGCAAAAAGTATTTGCACCCCACACGGGTAGGCGAGTGGTTCTGGCAACTAATGTGGCGGAAACCTCGATTACTGTGCCTGGCATACGCTATGTGATTGATCCAGGCTTTGCGCGTATCAGCCGTTACTCGTATCGTACAAAAATTCAACGGTTACCCATTGAAGCTATTTCGCAAGCGAGCGCCAATCAGCGTAAGGGTCGTTGTGGTCGCGTTGCTGAAGGCATTTGCATTCGTCTATTCAGCGAAGAAGATTTTAACAATCGCCCGGCATTTACGGATGCAGAAATTTTACGAACTAATCTCGCCGCTGTTATTTTGCAGATGCTACAAATGCGCATGGGGGATATTCATAATTTCCCTTTTATTGATAGCCCTGATCATCGGTTGATTAGCGATGGTTTTAAATTGCTGGAAGAATTACAAGCCGTTAACAGCATAAATCAGCTCACTCCCATAGGTGTACAGCTGAGTAAGCTACCTCTCGATCCGCGCTTGTCACGCATGGTTTTGGCGGCGCATGATCAATCATGCATACGCGAGTTATTGATTATTGTCAGCGCGCTTTCGGTGCAAGATCCACGTGAACGCCCTATCGAGAAACAACAGGCGGCCGATTTATCGCACCGGCGTTTTTGGGCAGAAAATTCAGATTTTATCGGTTTTGTAAATCTCTGGGATTATGTGGAAACTCACCGTCAGGAGCTGAACCAAAATCAATTGCGTAAGTTGTGCAAAAAAGAATTTATTTCATATTTGCGATTGCGTGAGTGGCGTGATGTGCATCACCAGTTGTGTGTTGCAGTAAAAGATCTGGATTTGAAAATCAATCATGAGCCTGCTCCGCATGATGCAATTCATAAGGCGTTGCTTTGCGGATTGTTAGGTAATTTAGGTTTTAATCATGAAGAGCGTGAATATCTTGGTGCACGTAATCGCAAATTTTCTATCTTCCCCGGTTCATCTTTAATTAAAAAAACACCAAAATGGATTATGGCTGCTGAACTTCTTGAAACATCCAAGTTATTTGCTCACACAGTCGCCAAAATTGAACCTGAATGGGTGCTTGCTGCCGCTAATCATTTAGTAAAACGGCAATACATTGAGCCGCATTATAATAGCCATAGTGGGCAGGTGATGGCTTACGAAAAAGTGAGCCTTTATGGCTTGGTGATTATCGAAAAACAAGCAGTTAGTTACAGTCATATTGATCCCGTAGTGTGTCGTGAAGTTTTTATTCGTGCGGCGTTTGTCGAAGGACAATATGGGCAACATCCTAGACGTAAGCATCTGCAATCCAAGCATACCGCACACGATTTTTTTACCCATCAGGAAAATCTTTTGAAGGAGCTGGAAGAGCTTGAAGCTAAAGCACGGCGTCGCGATATTGTGGCCGATGAGCAAGTAATATTTGATTTTTATAACGAGCGAATTCCAGAGAGCATTGTTAATCTCGCTGGTTTTGAAAATTGGCGTAAAAAAGTAGAGCAAACTAATCCGCAGATTTTATTTATCACGCGCGAAATTCTTATGCGTCACGGTGCGAATGACATTACTCACACCCAATTTCCTAATGAGTTGGAGTGGCGTGGCATGGTGTTTCCACTCTCCTACCATTTTGAGCCTAATCATCCTGATGATGGTGTGAGCATTCATGTACCGGTTAGTGCGTTACATCAAATCCCTGAGCAGCGTTTGGAGTGGTTGGTTCCGGGAATGCTGCGTGACAAATGCATTAATCTTGTAAAAGGTTTACCAAAAAATTTACGTAAACATTTTGTTCCAGTGCCAGATGTGGTGGACAAAGCTTTAAGTGAATTAGCGCCAGATAATAAGCCATTAACAGAGGCTTTGGCGTTTCAGTTGAAACGCCAAACAAGTATTGATTTACCTAACGACGTATGGTTGGGTATTAGTGTCGATAATTTTTATATTTTTAACATTAAAGTTGTCAATGAAAAAGGTAAGCTACTTGCGAGTGATCGAGATTTCACCAAGCTGCGTGAAAAATACCGTGAACGTGTTCAACAAGATATTCAATCGGCCGCCGTTGATATTGAAAGAGAAAATATTGTCACATGGGATTTTGCCGAGCTTCCTACAAGTATACAATTGCAACGCGGTGGTATGAGCATTCGCGCTTATCCAACATTAGTGGATAAGACTACATCGGTAGCTTTGCAAGTGTTAGATAATTCACAGCAGGCGCAGTATTTTACTCAGCGTGGTATTGCTCGTTTAATGTTTTTACAATTAACGCAAGCGGTTAAATATTTACAAAAGGAATTATTAAAAGGGCAGGATGTTGTCTTAACGTTTGCGGGTATTGGTACGCGTGTGCAAGTTATAGATGATTTAATTTTGGCAGCAATTAAACAATTAGCACTTCCTAGCCAAACATCATTACCGCGTTCAGCAATAGAATTTGAGGAGTGTTTAGCATTAGTGCGCGATAAACTAATCGAACGAGCGCAGGATATATCGAACAACCTTCTCAGTAGTTTAAAGTTATTGGTAGATATTAAAAAGCAAATTAAACAACAAAAAAATGCGTTAACACTCGCTTTTACATTAAGCGATATCAACCAACAACTCCAGCAATTATTTTTTGTAGGTTTAATGTATAAAACCCCAGGCGCGTGGTTGCGCCAATATCCGCGTTATTTGCGGGCGATTCAATTTCGGTTAGAAAAAGCTGCACTCAATCCTCAAAAAGACAAGCTTGCTTTGGCTGAAGTTCAGCCCTATCAGAAAAAGTTCGATGAGTATTTGCAAAAAGAAGGTGAGCTTGCCATAGAGCAAAATGCAGCACTGCTGGAATATCGTTGGTGGATTGAAGAATTGCGAGTATCTCTCTTCGCTCAAGCGGTGAAAACATTAATCCCTATTTCACCAAAACGTCTGGATAAACAATGGGAACTTGTTCGGCAATCAAAATAATTAAATACTATGGCTGAGAAACAATAAGAGTATTTATTAATCCACCTTGCAGCCATTGTTGTAAATATTGCACCGCTTTGAGTGGTACTTGCTCTTCGGGAAACCACTCGCACAAACCGCCACAAATATCAGAAAAGTTTTGATTGTTCAAAAATGCTTGCAGACACCAAGCTTCTGGTTTATCCAAAGGTCGATAGACGACTTGTAACTCAGACCGCCAAATTACCCACGCTTGCTTTTCAACAAAAAATTCTGTGGTTTTTTGAGGTGCATCTTTTATTAGTGCGCTCCACACGTCTGTTGTATTGCTAAAGTAATTGGCTATTTGTAGCGATGGTTGAAATTTTAATTTCAAATCTAACCATTGAGTATTATCTAATGTTCGTAGATTCTCCAGTGTTGCTGGTGTCGAATCTGCAGCATCAAAGGCCATGATCTGGGCCCACTCGAATTCGGCTAGCTCAACCATATTAATATGCTGCTGCCAAACCGGGTGAGCACGTAAAAATGTGGGTAGCTTCTGTCCAAACCAACGTAGTGACGGATGTTGCGATGGATGTTTTGCAATGTATTCTGTTATGAGTTGTGCAAAATCACTACCGCCCAGTGCAAGCTCTAATGCAGGGAAGTCACTACGTACGGCATCAATTAATCGCAGGCGATAGGCGTCATAATAAATTGCCAATCGCTGCTGCCGCGTAAAGGCGGCAGTCTCTAGCGTTAGCGTATCCATATCGCTTTGCTGGTTTAGTAAATATTGTTGCAGTGTACTTTGAAGCTCTGCAAGCGATAGGCTATTCATCACACACTCAGAATTAACAATTTTTCATTAAGTAATGGTCGGCAGATATTTTGCCCGCACCTTCAATCGCAAGCCATAAAAATAGTGCTAAATAAGCCACTTCTTCGAAACCAAAAAATGTATCTATTGAATGGGTTTCTGGCCACAGTGCAGTGTAGATTGCCACTATCATTATGACTCCCAGAACGCCGGCGGATATTCGAGTAAGTAGGCCAATCATTAGTAAAGCGCCGCACACAAATTCAGCACCTGCCACAAAGGGAGTTAAAATTTGCGGCAATGGAATCCCCCAGGAAATAAAGTTACCAGTGGCAATTTCCAGGTTATTCAGCTTACCCAATCCGCTAACAATAAACACCTGACCAACAATTATGCGGGCTACCAAAGGTGCCAGCCACGTTAAATAGGTTGACACTTGTTCTGGCCAACGAAGAGCTACCGTTACAAAAGCGTTGCAGATATTTTTCATAATAAATACTCGCTGGTTAAATTAAAGGTGGTTTTGGAAGCTATTATTCTTGGCAAGTGTAAGTGCCGAAATATCACGGGCCTTTTGCAATTCGATCAGCAGGGTTTCTAGCTTGGGAATATCGTCATCCCGCTCGATCATCGTACTAATATGGCCAAACTTTGCTACTGCGTCAGCATAGAGTGCCCAAACCGCAGCGACGATTTCATGGTCGTGCGTATCTATACTATAGTCACCTTTATTTAAATGGCCAGCGAGATGAATTTGTTGTATGCGCTCTGTTGGCATTGCATCCAAATACATGAGTGGGTCAAAGTTATGATTGTGTGCACTAACATGAATATTGTTAATGTCCAATAGAATCAAACAGTCGGCTTGGTTAGCAAGTTCGCGCATAAATTCCCACTCAGAAATAGTCGAGTGCTGGTAACTTAAATAGCTGGAAACATTTTCCAGTAAAATTCTTTGGCCAAGAAAGTCTTGTACTTTGCTCACACGCGTAACAAGATGTTGTAACGCTTCTTGAGTATAGGGTAGCGGTAATAAATCGTGTAAATTTATTCCTTCAGTGCCAGTCCAACATAAATGATCAGAAATCCATTTGGGTTGCACCCGTTGCGAGAGAGCTTTTAATTCACGTAAATAATCCGTATTTAATGGATCGACACCACCGATAGATAAAGACACTCCGTGCATAACCACTGGATAGTGCTCGCGAATTTTATCCAAATAATAAAGCGGCTTGCCGCCAGGAACCATATAATTTTCGGTGAGAATTTCCAACCAATCTATAGCAAGATGACCATCAATAAGATCATTATAATGTTCGCTGCGTAGGCCTAAGCCAAACCCTAGATGCGGCTGCAAAAGTGTATTGATTGACATAGTTATTCCAGAGGTGAACATAATAAAAAGGCTGTGAAAGTGAATAAGCTTTCACAGCCTTTATTACATTAGTCTTTAAAGCGTAAAACTACTTTTGTTCTTGAAGGCCCTTGGCTTTACATTCTTTTGCGGTAGTTTCGATTACGCCTTTTCCTTTACAGCCATTCATTCCCTTGCATGAATTGCTAGCAGTTTGGCAGGCTGAATGGCCTTTGCAAGCATTGGCGCCAACGCATTTAACCATTCCTTCTGCAGGGGCTGATGTCTTGGCATCAGCAATCGCTGCTCCTGAAGAAAATAACGTTGCGGCAGCGAGTACTAAAGCTTGGGTAGTTTTGTTATTCATTCTGTAAATCTCCGTTCATCATTGAGTAGGGGGGTCTTTTCAAAGGAGTTTGAGGTACAGCTATAAACCTCAACTACTTATAGTAGACGTTAAGACACTATATTTGTTACACAAAAATAATAATTATTAAGTAATCGGGTGGCGATTTAGACGTCATAAAGTTGTCGCCTAAAGCGTCTTCATGTGATTGACTCTTGCGTCTTTATTATTTCTGTCATATAACTGCAACATAAACGCCACATAATGCTGGCCAGAACGCTATAGAAGCGTCATATCTACCAACCTGCTTTTCTAATAAATCATATTTAGGGGATACTTCATGAAAAAAGCTTTATTACCTTTAGTTATTGCTTCACTTCTGCCGACTGCAGCTTTTGCTGATGTTGTTGTATACGGCAAGGCATTAGTAACTTTACAGGCCACCGAAAAATCTACTGCGAATTACACTGAAGTTGTTAGCAATAATTCGCGCATTGGCTTGAAAGGCAGTGATGTAATTAATGATGATTTGAAGGCTATTTACCAATTTGAATATCAAACCAAAGTAGATGATGGTTCAGGCAGCCAAACCTGTTCTGCAACTTCTACAACAACAGCTCCAGCGGTAACGACCACTACTTGCAAAGTATCTGGCCAGACTTTCACGCAGCGTAATATTTACGTAGGCTTACAGGGCACTGGCGGTACTGTAATGCTAGGTATGTTTGATACTCCCTTAAAATTGGCTCAAGAAAAAGTTGATTTATTTAATGATTTGGTGGGCGATCTTACCGAAGTGTTAGAAGGTGAAATTCGTGCTAAGAATATCGTTCAATATTCTTCTCCAGCCTTCGCTAACATTACTTTGAATGCTGCTTATATTGCCTCTGAGCACGATGTAGAAAATGCTGTTGATGGTTACTCTGCTTCAGCTGTGTATAGCACTAAACCCTTCTATTTCGCTGTAGGGGTCGATCAAAATGCAAAACTGGCTTCTGATCAAAAGGCTTCTGTTGTTGATGTAGATCTGATTCGTGCGGTTAGCCGTGTTACATTTGGTCCAGTTGTATTGGGCGCAATGTATGAGGTTTATGATAATGGCGTAGCAGATGAGGAAGATGGCTTCCTAGTTTCTGCGCAATATAACATCACTGATAAGTGGGCGTTAAAGGCGCAAACAGCACAATCTGATATGAAAATGTTGGGCGGAGAATCTACCAGTGTTGGTGTTGACTATAAAATGTCTAAAGCAACTAAATTGTTTGGTTTCTACACCTTGGTTGAGGATGATCTAACGCGTGAAGACAAGCATTTGGCTGTTGGAATAGAATTGAACTTTTAATTCATTATATTACTAGCGTTTACTTAAGGGTGCTTCGGCACCCTTTTTGATGTTTGAGGTTAATAAAATGTTGCGAATAGAAAGTTATTTATTATTTGTAGTCATCATATTTTGCAGCACCGCGTCTGTTTTTGCGGGCGAGTTAAACAAAGACTGTGAATCGGCAGTAGATGCTGCTGATCGGGTAGGTTCTGACATAACCAAAGAATGTGATTATTCGAATGTTGGCTTAAACGGGGTTCTGCATCGCGCCCTAGCGAATAAAGAGCAATCCGTTGATAAAAAAAGCAGTGATGAAACGAGTATTGCCGCCAGCAGTAAAAAGGTAAAAACAACAGCAAACCTAACCGAAACACCATCAGCCGGCATTCCTCCAGCTGATAGTGCAGCTACCAATATTGCAACGGGGATAAGGCCTTCGCTTCAGGTAGTAAGTGCTGAGTTTGGGACCTCACAACAGTTAGCTAGTACTCGCTATGAACTGATACGTAGAATGTATCGAGAATGCGCTGCAGGGTTCTTGCTGAATAAGGAAAGTTATCTTCCAGCAGAAAATAAATTATTGAAGCTAGAGCTAACCTATAGTTGCCTTTAAGTTAGGGCTTATAGGCTAAAGGCGATTCGTATAATGCTTGTTGCTAAGGCGGTGATTGGGTAAAGTGGATGATCTGTTTCACTTAACCTGTTAAAAAACATGCACTATGGGTGCATTAGTGAGAAAAATGACTATTTCACCACCTAAACTTATTTGCTTTTTCGTGTTTTTTTTCGTGGCTTTGAATGCATCCGCGCAGACTACGATGGAAGCTCCTAACAACGGTTCTACAGCGGCACCGACATCTTCAGATGCTGCGATGCCATCTTCAGAAACAAATATTGATCCATGGCAAGGCTATAACCGTTCCATGTTTAGTTTTAATTTAAAAGCAGACAGGTACTTTCTTAAGCCTTTGGCAAAAGCTTATGTGAGGCTTACTCCTGGCTTTTTCCGTCAGGGAGTCGCCAATGTTTTTTCTAATATTCTTGAAGTACCAAGTGCGGTTAATGGTGTGTTGCAAGGCAAGTTTTCCCATGCTGCTCACAACAGTGGTCGGCTGTTAATTAATACCACTCTGGGTGTGGCGGGATTATTTGATGTTGCACAAC
>JANPKH010000367.1:0-32984 GCA_031425935.1 Gammaproteobacteria bacterium
GTCAACGCGAAAGCCGAGGCCTACTAAAAACATGTATAACCCCACGCCTAACTGTGCGCCCACATATAGCACGCTGATGGATTCTTTAGGGAATAACGCGTGTTGCCATTCTGGCGCTAGTAAACCGAATAAAGTTGGGCCAAGTAGTACGCCAGCAATCATCTCGCCTACGACTTGGGGTTGATGTAAATATTTTTTACCGAACCAGCCTACGGCGCGGCAAGTAGCTAGAATTACTAGCATTTGAAGGAAAAATACAATGGAAAGCTGTGCGTTTGACATGTTATCACCAGTTTATTGTGTATCGCTGTTAGTAAATTCCATCTTATGTTGACGGTATCTCAAGGCCATTTGAATGGAAATGACCGTGTGGTTATGCTTTTTACCGAAAAGGTGTAGGAACAAACAATCAAATGATTATCAATTTTAACTATGGGTTTGGTGGCATCAAATTCCATGAGATAAAATTGTGAGATTTTTGTCGTTTTAGTCATCCCAAACTAATTTCGCACCAAATCAGATCTTACCTAAGCGAGATGGGCCCAAATTGGTGCAAAATGACTATTTTTACTTTTTTCTATCCCCTTATTTTTAAACACCTGTTGCTATTTTTGGTGAATGGCATATATTTTGCCACTTTCTGAAAACCTACCCTCGCCAGAATCCTAAACAACGGATAGCAAGCCGTAGATGAGCACCGGAAAATTTATGTTGCTAGCTCTTTACCTGATTTAGCCGCACTTTTTATCTTCTGTAACCTATCGCCATAACTAATTGGAGGCATTCAATGTCTAAGACTTTAGACCTTATTAAAGAACACGAAGCTCGCTGGATTGACCTGCGTTTCACTGATACTAAAGGTAAAGAGCAACACGCTACCTTTCCATCAAACGTGGTAGATGACAAATTTTTCGTTGATGGCAAAATGTTTGACGGTTCGTCTATTGCTGGCTGGAAAGGTATTAACGATTCAGACATGATTTTAATGCCTGATGACTCTACTGCTGTATTAGATCCTTTCTACGATGAAGCGACTATTAACGTTCGTTGTAATATCGTTGAACCAGCTACTATGCAAGGTTACGACCGCGATCCACGTTCTATCGGCTTGCGCGCGGAAGAGTATTTAAAATCAACTGGTTTGGGCGATAAAGCGTTGTTCGGTCCAGAGCCAGAATTCTTTATATTTGACAGTGTTCACTACGCAAGCTCTATGGGCGGCGCTTTCTACAAAATCAAATCAGAAGAAGCTGCTTGGCAGTCAGGCGATGATACAGAAGGTAAAACTGGCCATGCACCACGTGTAAAAGGTGGTTACTTCCCAGTTGCGCCAATCGATTCATTGCACGATATCCGTGGTGCTATGTGTAACGCTATGGAAGCCATGGGCCTGGTTATTGAAATTCATCACCACGAAGTAGCAAATGCTGGTCAATGTGAAATTGGCGTTGGTGCGAATACCTTGGTTAAGAAAGCAGACGAAGTACAAATTCTTAAATACTGCATTCACAATGTTGCGCATCAATACGGCAAAACAGCAACCTTTATGCCTAAGCCTTTAATCGGCGATAACGGTTCAGGTATGCACGTTCACCAATCATTCTCGTTAAATGGCAAAAACCAATTCGCTGGTAATGTTTATGCTGACTTGTCTGAAACAGCCTTGTTTTACATCGGCGGCATCATCAAACACGCTAAATCATTGAATGCTTTCTGTAACGCTTCAACTAACTCTTACAAGCGTTTGGTTCCAGGCTTTGAAGCTCCAGTAATGTTGGCTTACTCAGCACGTAACCGTTCAGCATCTATTCGTATTCCTTACGTAATCGGTGAAAAAGCGAAGCGTATTGAAACTCGTTTCCCTGATCCAACAGCTAACCCATACTTGTGCTTCGCGGCATTGTTGATGGCGGGTATTGATGGTATTCAAAACAAAATCCATCCGGGTGAGCCAGCAACTAAAGATTTGTATGACCTGGAGCCAGAAGAAGCGGCATCAATTCCAACTGTTTGCTCAAGCCTCGAAGAAGCATTAGCAGCATTGGAAGCAGATCATGATTATTTGACTGCTGGTGGAGTATTCTCTAAAGACTTCATTGATGCTTATATCGAGCTGAAAAAGCAAGATATTCAACGCGTTAATATGACTCCGCATCCGGTAGAATTCGAACTCTATTACAGTGTGTAATCATTTGTAGTCGTTTTGTTTCACGGCTAAAACGAAAAGCCCGCGCTTGCAAAAGTGCGGGCTTTTTCTTTGGGTTTGATTCTTTGCGTTTTGTCTTTAACTCAACTGCGAGCAGTCTTAAGTAAAAATGCTGTTGTGGTGTAAACATAGCTTCATAAAAAACCTGATAAAGCGCCAAAAGAGTGAGCCAGGCACCAAAGGTGTGCAATACTTCCTGCGGTATATTATTTCAATCCTCATAATCGCCCTAAATTCAACCGCGCTAGCAGTTGGTTTGCTTCTTGCATTCATTGATGTGCACCTCGCTGAAGCATTAGAAGGCCTTCAGGTCTATCGGCATTAAAGTATATTTTTGAAGCGATACATTCTTAAAAGCATTTGGGAGTTTGCAGGAATTGTGAGTCAGCGCGATTTTTATAAACCGTTATTAGATAACCTCAGTACAGCCATTGTTCTGGTGGATAGCAATTTATTGCTTATTCATATGAACCCTGCCGCTGAAGCTCTATTGGCCATGAGCTGCGAAACAAATCGCGGGGAGCCCATTACGTATTTCTTTTTCGAAACGGAAGAGACTGAAAAACAACTTAAGCAGGCTGCTACTAAAACCAATCATTACACCAAGCGTCATGCTGAATGGCGTTTACTTCACGGGGACCTCATTACAGTCGATTACACTGTTACGCCCTTTGGTGAGCAGGATGATTTGATTATTGAGGTGCAGCCGATTGACCGCTTGTTGCGGATTAGTCGCGATGAAATGCTCACCTCGTCACACGAAACAACGCGGAATCTTATTCGCGGCATGGCGCACGAAATTAAAAATCCGCTTGGCGGTATTCGCGGCGCGGCGCAACTATTGGCGCGCGAGCTACCCCATCCTGGGCTCACTGAATACACGAATATCATTATCGATGAAGCAGATCGGCTGCGTAATTTGGTTGACCGAATGCTTGGTCCTAACCAATTGCCTAAATGGGCAGAACTTAATATTCATGAAGTGCTGGAGCGTGTGGCTACCATCATCAAGGCCGAAAGTAATGACGCCCTGAAGCTGGTGCGTGATTACGACCCAAGTATCCCTAACTTATTAGGGGACAAAGAATTATTGATCCAGTCGTGTCTAAATATTGTGCGTAATGCGATGCAAGCGCTTTTAGAGGCGGGGATGGCTAACGGAGTGATTCAGCTGCGTACGCGCATTCATCGTCAATATACTATTGGGCGCAGGCACCACCCATTGGTATGTCGTATTGATATCATCGACAACGGCCCTGGTATTCCCAGCGACATTGTTGAAAATATTTTCTATCCCATGATTACTGGTCGAGCTGAAGGCACAGGCTTAGGTTTAACCATTTCGCAGCATCTTATTCATCAACATAATGGCCTCATTGAGTGCCACAGTGAACAGGGTAAAACCTGTTTCTCGCTCTACTTACCAATGGAAGCACAGCATGCAGAAGCCTAATAAAGTTTGGATTATTGATGATGACCGCTCGATTCGTTGGGTGCTCGAAAAGGCCTTGCAACAAGCGAACATAGAAACGCGAGTATTTGAATCTGGCGATACTGCAATGGGTCAGCTAAACCGCGATACACCGGACGCTATTATTAGTGATATTCGGATGCCGGGAATAGATGGTTTGGCTCTTTTAAGCAATTTGCATAATACCCATCCACAAATCCCTATCATCATAATGACCGCTCATTCTGATTTGGAAAGCGCTGTAGCTGCCTACCAAGGCGGGGCTTTTGAATATCTGCCTAAACCGTTTGATGTGGATGATGCAGTTGCAGTCACTCAGCGCGCACTTGCTCATGCGCAGGAACAAAAAGGCGACCACCCGATTGTTGCAGAGATCGATGCCAATACCGAAATAATCGGTGAAGCACCTGCTATGCAGGAGGTGTTTCGTGCGATTGGTCGCTTATCGCAATCCAATATCACTGTGCTCATTAACGGACAATCAGGTACCGGCAAAGAGCTGGTTGCGCGAGCGTTACATCGCCACAGCCCGCGCCGCAATGAATCCTTTATTGCCCTTAATATGGCTGCGATTCCTAAAGATCTAATGGAATCGGAATTGTTTGGCCACGAGAAAGGTGCCTTTACTGGTGCTGCTGCACAACGTCAAGGTCGTTTTGAGCAAGCCAACGGTGGCTCATTATTTCTGGACGAAATTGGCGATATGCCCGCTGAAACCCAAACTCGATTATTGAGAGTATTAGCGGACGGTGAGTTTTATCGGGTAGGTGGCCATACTCCAGTAAAAGTAGATGTACGCATTATTGCTGCTACTCATCAAAATTTGGAAACCTTAGTAGCTGAAAATCGTTTCCGCGAAGATTTGTTTCATCGCCTTAATGTGATTCGTATTCATATCCCTAAGCTCGCTAATCGCCGCGAAGATATACCTAAGTTGTCGCGTTTCTTTCTGCATAAAGCTGCTGCAGAATTAAATGTAGATACCAAAGTACTGCTTGCTGAAACAGAGGATTATTTTTGTTCGCTGCAGTGGCCAGGCAACGTACGTCAGCTGGAAAACACCTGCCGTTGGATTACAGTAATGGCGTCTGGCCGCGAAGTGCATATTGAAGATTTACCGCCAGAATTACTTGAGCACAAAGAGGGTAATGCACCAGCCGATGATTGGGAAAAAGCACTGCGACATTGGGCGGACCAGGCGCTTGCAAAAGGTCAGCACCAATTATTGAGCGAAGCTGTACCCACTTTTGAGCGTGCTTTGATTGAAACTGCGCTTAAATATACTGCAGGCCGTAAGCGGGACGCTGCTAATTTATTGGGATGGGGCCGCAACACACTGACACGTAAGTTAAAGGACTTGGGTATGGCTGGTGGTAATGACGAAGATTGATTTTCTAAAATGTTTGGGCGCTATCGTGCCCAAACATTGGCTTTTCCTTCCACTTGAATCTCCCTGTAATATTGCTACTTTTTCCGGTTAAAAATATTTCCATTAATTAATTAGTTAATGGAAGCTCTGCTATTAAAAATAATGAGTTTGAAAAGAGGCGAGCAACATATGCATAGTACGCAACAGCCGCAAGGCACACTTACACTGCAAACTCTTTCAATGCCGAAGGATACGAATCCGTATGGCGATATTTTCGGTGGTTGGTTATTGTCGCAAATGGATATTGCGGGTGCAGTTCTGGCGCAAGAAATAGCAAAAGGCAGAGTCACAACTGTTGCCATTAGTAGCATGGCTTTTTTGCATGCAGTGCCGGTTGGTGCTGTCGTGAGTTGCTATGCTCGGTTATTAAAAATAGGCAACACTTCTATTCGAACTGAAATTGAGGTATGGATAAAAGATTATCGGCTAGATTGCATTATTAAAGTTACTGAAGGCGAATTTGTGTATGTTGCAATTGATGAGTTAGGCAAAAAACGAAGTGTTAAAAATATCACTATAATTTAGATGAACTCGCACCAAAAAATAGATGTTTAAATGCCAGGGTTCAGTGGCTTCATTATAATTGCATCAAGACTTTTTGATTTTTCAATCACTTAGTGAAATGTTACTGTTTTTGATAATTTTTTTACCGCAAGAAAATTTTACCGCAAATCTTTAAGTGCTGCTTTTTTAAATTTTTACTGTTATCTTCCAGCCATTACAAATGTCGCTTAATTTGGAATGAGTTCTGATGTTTAAAGATTCACCATTCGGTTACGGTATTATTACCATTATTTTGCATTGGGCTTGCGCTAGCATCATCTTTTTTTTATTTGGGCTTGGCGTGTATATGCGCGGCTTAGATTACTATTCTGAATGGTATCACCGTGGGCCCGTGTTACACATTAGCTTGGGGTTATTAGTATTGGTGTTGATGAGTTTGCGTGTGTTTTGGCGCGTAATTAATCAAACTCCTACGCAGCTTCCCAGTATTAGCTCGAACAACCAGCGTGTGGCAAATGCCGTAAAAATAGCCTTGTATGCTTTTACATTTATCATTTGTATTACTGGTTATTTTGTGACAACTGCTGATGGGAAATCGGCCAGTTTTTTTGGTATGTTTAGTTTTCCCGCAATGATGGAGTTGAACTCAGCCTCAGTAGACGTTGTGGGGCTCATTCACGAGTTTATGGCGTGGGGTATATTGGGTATTGCTGTATTACATGGTAGTGCAGCTTTATATCACCATTTTATTAAACGCGATCGCACTTTAGTTAGGATGTTAAACCCGGTTAAAAAAACCGATTAATTTTTTATTTTATGAGGAGAAAACTATGTTAATTAAATCTACGAAAAAATATTTCGCCGCAGTTGCTATCAGTAGTATCAGCATGTTTAGTTTGCCAGTGTTAGCTGAGAACTACACCATTGATACGAAAGGGGCGCACGCATCTATTAATTTTGCGATTAAGCATTTGGGTTATAGCGTATTAACGGGTCGCTTTAATACTTTCGGTGGGGATTTTAGTTATGATCCAGCAAAACCGGAAGCGAGTACAATTAATGTCACCATTGACACTAACAGCGTTGATTCCAACCACGCTGAACGCGACAAGCATTTGCGCAGTAAAGATTTTTTGAATGTAGAAAAATTTCCCCAATCAACTTTTGTGAGCAAAAAAATTGTAGTAGGTAGTAATAAAGAAACATTTGATATCGTGGGTGATTTTACGCTGAATGGTGTTACAAAGAGTATTACCATTGCTGCAAAAAAAGTGGGCGAAGGTAAAGACCCTTGGGGTGGATATCGTGCTGGTTTTGAAGGTTCTACTGAACTAACACTAAAAGATTTCAATATTCTTAAGGACCTTGGCCCAGCATCTCAAACACTGAAGCTGTCGTTGCATGTTGAAGGCGTCAAAAAATAATTTTTCTGGGACTATAATTCTGGGACTATAAAAAGCCTCGCCGAATCAATTGTGAATGATCTGGCGAGGCTTTTTTTATTGGTAAAAACGAACTCTAATGCAGCCGCATCACAAAATAAGGCCCGCATCCTATAAGTGCTAGTTAACAACTTGTAACCCATTCCGCTAATAGTCATAATCACCCATAAATTTATAATCAGGGGAAGGAAGTATTATGAAAACGTTGAAAGGTCCTGCTATTTTTTTAGCACAATTTTTAAGCGACACTGCGCCTTTTAATTCTCTTGATAGTATTGCTCAGTGGGTCGCAAGTTTGGGCTTTAAAGGAGTGCAGGTTCCTACTTGGGATAAACGTGTATTCGATTTAGAAGCTGCCGCGAGCAATCTACAATACTGCGCTGAATTTAATGCGACACTCGCAAAACATGGTTTGGTTGTGACGGAGTTGTCAACTCATTTACAGGGCCAGCTTGTAGCTGTACATCCTGCGTATGATGAAATGTTCGACGGCTTTGCGCCAGAATCTGTGCGAGGTAATCCTGCTGCACGTCAGACGTGGGCAGTTAAACAGCTTATGCTTGCAGCCCAAGCCAGCAAAAATTTAGGTTTAACTGCGCACGCGACATTCTCTGGTGCATTGTTGTGGCCTTATTTATATCCTTGGCCACAACGTCCATCGGGTTTGGTCGACACCGGTTTTGCTGAATTGGCAAAACGCTGGTTACCTATCCTGGATGCATTTGATCAAGCAGGTGTGGATGTTTGCTATGAAATTCATCCCGGAGAAGATTTACACGACGGTGCAACTTTCGAGCGTTTTTTGAAAGCTGTGAATAACCATCCGCGTTGTAATATTTTGTTTGACCCAAGTCATTTTGTTTTGCAGCAACTCGATTATTTGGGCTTCATCGATCGCTATCACGATCGTATTAAAATGTTTCATGTAAAGGATGCTGAATTTAATTCAAGTGCACAGCAAGGTGTATACGGTGGATATGAAAATTGGGTGGATCGTGCCGGCCGCTTCCGCTCGCTGGGTGATGGACAAGTCGATTTCAAACAAATATTTTCAAAATTTGCAGCATACAATTATCCTGGCTGGGCGGTTCTTGAATGGGAATGCTGTTTGAAGCACCCAGAGGTGGGCGCAGCAGAAGGAGCTCCTTTTATTCAGCAACATATTATTCGCGTGACAGAGCGCGCCTTTGATGATTTTGCCAGTGGCGGTACTGACCACGCCGCAAATCGAAGAATTTTAGGTTTGAAAAATTAAACGATACTTGAAAAATTAAATCGCAAATTAAAGAAGATATAAAATGACAACTCCAAAAATTCGTTATGCCATGGTTGGTGGTGGTCGCGGTGCTTTTATTGGTGCGGTGCATCGTATTGCGGCGCGTATGGATGACCGTTATGAGTTGGTTGCAGGGGCACTCTCCGCAAATCCTGAAAATGCAAAAGTATCTGCAGCAGATTTGCATATTGCACCAGAGCGCGCTTATGCGTCCTATCAAGAAATGTTGTTGGAAGAAAAAAAGCGCCCTGATGGTATTCAGGTGGTAGTAATTGTTACACCTAATCACATGCACTTCCCTGTTGCAAAAGCTTGCTTGGAAGCCGGTGTAAATGTGATTTGTGACAAACCGGTAACACGAACACTTGAAGAAGCCATAGAGTTACAAAAAATTGTAGAAACGAGTGGATGTTTTTTTGCGCTTACACATAACTACAGTGGTTATCCCTTAGTGCGTTATGCGCGCGAATTAATTGCTGAAGGCAAGCTAGGAAAATTACGCGTAGTGCAAGTGGAATATCCTCAAGAGTGGTTAACTCAGGCGGCAGACGCTGATAATAAACAAGCATCCTGGCGTACTGATCCTGCAAGATCGGGTGCGGGTTGTTTGGGTGATATTGGTACGCATGCATTTCAGCTCGCACAATTTATAACGCAACAAAAAGTTGAAAAAGTGTGTGCCGATTTAACCAGCTTTGTAGAGGGGCGCCCTGTAGATGATAACGTACATGTATTGCTGCGCTTTAAGGGCGGAGCAAAAGGTATGTTATGGGCGAGTCAAGTTGCACCGGGTTGTGAAAATGGTTTACGCATTCGTATTTATGGAGAAAAAGCGGGCATTGAATGGGCGCAAGAAACGCCAAATGAGTTATGGTTCTGCGAATTAAATAAACCGCGGCAGCGTATTACTCGTCGCGGCGATTTGAGTGACATAGTGTCGCGGGGTGTGCGTGTTCCAGGTGGTCACCCGGAAGGTTATCTCGAAGGATTTGCTAATTTGTATAAAGATATTGCAGATGTTTTAATCTCGCGCGAAAACGGTGAGCAGAATTTCTTACAAGATTGGGTTCCAGATATTCATACTGGTGTTGAAGGCATGCGATTTATTCATGCGGTTATTGCGTCTTCAAACGATGACGGCGTTTGGAAAACAATTTAGATCGAGTCGTGAAATTTAAATTTGGTTACTAATGTAAGTACACTATGAAAAGACAAGCAAAAATCCACTCTAACAAGCATCAACAATAAAAAAGGTAAAACGTTATGTCTACGATCAATCCTAATCGCTTATTTAATGCTTGCTGTATCGCACTCATCGTCACTGCGATGACGTTTGCGATTCGCGCAGGAATTCTGAATGAACTCAGCGCGAGTTTTAATTTTACCGATACTCAGTTGGGTTGGATTAACAGTATGGCCTTTTTAGGTTTTCCGGTGGCCATGATGGTGGGCGGGCTGCTTTATAATTATGTAGGCGCACGCACGCTAATGTATTTGGCATTTGTTTCGCACTTGCTAGGCTTGGTGCTAACTATGTCGGCCAGTGGCTTTTGGAGTTTGTTGATTTCTACTTTCTTTATTGGTTTTGCCAATGGCTCAGTTGAAGCGGCGTGTAATCCGTTGATCGCCGATATTTATCACACCAACAAAACGACCATGTTGAATCGGTTCCACATGTGGTTCCCAGGCGGCATTGTTATTGGCGCATTGGTTTCAACCTTTATGACCAAATTCGGTTTGAGTTGGCAGCTTCAAATTGCAGTGATGTTGGTACCCACCGCGATCTATGGTTACCTTATTTTTGGCCAGGAGTTTCCGGTTATGGCGAACTCGGAAATATCCACAACCAACAATATATCAGCACTGTTTTCGCCGTTATTTTTGCTCATGGCATTTTGCATGACATTAACGGCAACGACTGAGCTGGGCACTCAGCAGTGGGTACAGCGCATACTGAGTGAGTCTGGCGCACAACCTATGTTAATTTTAGCAATGATTACAGGCCTCATGGCGGTTGGTCGTTATTTTGCGGGGCCAGTGATTCATGCGCTTAATCCTGCAGGTGTATTGCTGGTATCTGCTGTAGTGGCTACTGCGGGTATTTATCTAATGAGCACTGCATCGGGTGGAATGGTATACGTAGCCGCACTGTTGTTTGCATTGGGAGTGATGTACTTCTGGCCCACTATGATTGGTTTTGTGAGTGAATATCTGCCTAAAACGGGTGCACTTGGAATGTCCTTAATCGGTGGTGCCGGCATGTTTGGTGTGAGCATGTGGAACCCAGTTATTGGCGGTTGGTTGGATGCAGCAAAAGCAGAGTCATTGGCTAAGGGGCTGAGCGGCGAAGCGGCTGAGTTGGCGGCGGGACAAGCAGCACTGCAGAACCTTGCTATTTTTCCGGCAGTGTTGGTTGTCATTTTTGCCGGGTTGTTTTTCTACCGCAAAAAGTTTGCGAACAAATAAGACAGTCGTTTTAACAAATAAAAAAACGGCGCTACATGCGCCGTTTTTTTGTGTTTCGTTTTTTGCGTTTCGCTTAAGATTGCTGCAATAAATATTCTTTAGGTGGATATTCTTCCAAGTCTTGTTCGGGCATTTCACTCCAATTATCAGGCGGTAATACTGGAATCCCTGCCGGAGTTTCAAGTTTTGGATGTTCTAGGCTGAGCAAGTGACGCAAGTCGGTTAATACAGGATCTTCATTCGTTTCGTCAGGGCTGACAAAAATACGATGGGCGCGACAGGCCGCACCAAGGGTGAGGCTGCTTGAGTAACGAACTATGGGCGCTGCTAAGACTAGCCCTGTAAGAATAGGCATGAGCCACCAGAAGAAAATGGGAGCATAAGTGAATGTCATGTAACCCCATAGGATCGCGATTATGGTAGTTCTTAGTGTGCGTGCAAAACTCTCACTCCAAGATAGCAATCTACCCTCGCGATCTTGAGCATCCCAGCTCACCTTAAAACCTAGTAACACTGATACTACAAAGTAAGCGTGAAATGACATCATAATTGGCGCAATAAGTACTGCGAATGCAGTCTCAACCAAAGTGCCGCGTATTATCGCTTGAGTGCCGCCAAACTGCTTGCGGCGGTGCGTAAGTGTGGCAATGATGCCCAATAGTTTGGGAAGCAATAGTAGCACTGTAGTTAACACAATTAACGAGACAATAAGGCCTGTTTTAGCGATAGGCCAATCGGGGATGATGTGTAAGTAGGCATGAGTAGCTTCGGGGAAATAGACATTGCTGTTCAATGCGCGCACTACCGCATCAGCAGTGCTGAGCACTAACATTAGCAACCAAATCAACGAAGATATGTAAGCGGTGGCCCCGAGCAAAAAATGTAGGCGATTGATAGGGTGTAGGCCGGCAGCATCGAGAATACCTAAGTGCTGAATATTGCCCTGGACCCAACGGCGGTCACGAGTGGCGTAGTCGATAATATTGCAAGGTACTTCTTCGTAACTGCCTTCAAGGTCTGCAAGTAAAAACACATCCCAGCCAGCGCGGCGCAGCATAGCTGCTTCAACAAAATCGTGGCTAAGAATATCCCCGCCAAACGGCGCCTTGCCAGCAAGGGTGGGTAAACCGCAATGATCAATAAATGCTTTAACGCGAATAATCGCGTTGTGACCCCAGTAGTTGGCCGCATTCGTTTGCCAAAAACACAAACCAGTCGCCAGCATTGGGCTGTAGAGTACGGCAGCAAATTGTACAAAGCGACCGAAAAAGGTGGTTTGCCGAACAGGAACAGGAACGGTTTGAATTAACCCTGCACGTGGGTTAGCTTGCATGGCGCGAACCATGCGTAATAAGCAATGGCCGCTCATAATGCTGTCGGCATCTAAAACAATCATCGTTTCGTAATTGCTGCCCCAGCGCTGGCAAAACTCGGCGATGTTGCCTACTTTCCGGTGAATGTTTTTTACGCGGCGACGATAAAAAGTTTGCTTGCTTAAGTCGCCGAGGCGCTCAGTGAGCTGTTGCCAAGCATCCAATTCAGCTTGAGCTACCGTGAGGTTAGTGGTGTCGCTGAGTATAAAAAAATCGAAAGTTGCGATTTCGCCAGTTTTCTCGAGTGAACGCAAAGTAGCTTCAAAGCCGGCGATCACTCGATGAGTATCTTCGTTATAGATTGGCATCACCACAGCTGTGCGAGTAGTGATAGGTAGTGAGTCGTTATAAATGCTATCAATTGGCTTCAGCGAAAGTGGATCAATGCGTAGCATTTGTAGAGCAAAGCCACACAATGCACTCCAAAATGCCGTTGTTATCCAGCTAAAAGAGATAGCAAAAAGTACCAGAATAATACCCTCAAGCACCGTAATATCATTGGCGCTGAGGATGTCGTACATCATGTAAACGCCTGCCGCTGCTGTAAAAATTGTTAGCAGTGCATAAGCCAGACGACGCCAAGCCTCGCCCGGCAACCGGATTTCATTTTCCGGAAGCAGGCTGCGATCTATAGGTTTGGCGTTAGATTTATTTGATACGTGTTGCGGATTATTGAATGGCATCTGGATACCAGACATAACTCCAAACCTCTGTTAAACGCTTATCGCGCAGTTTTATAAAAAGACGCATATCTACTACATTGTTGCCGTCTGGTTCGACTTTAAACGAGGCGCGCCAGGTTTTGCCATCGGGTAATTTATTAACTCGGAGATCAGTAATATTGCCTGAGTTTTTTTGTAGTTCGGCCGTTAACAATGTCTCTTGGGGCATTTTATCCAGTTCGCCACCACGGAAATCAATTGCGAATTGGCGTTTGCTTTTTGGTGGTGGGTTGCCTTGAGCGGCTACTGCGCCCCAGCCGGTGCGAGTGCGTACTACCTTAGCACCTGTTTGCTCCGGTAAGTCGGCGTCAAAACTACGTAGGCGATAGTTGAATTCGCGGCTGTCGCCAGCTTTCATGGCCTGTTCTGGAACCCAATAAGCCACAATATTATCGTTGGCTTCGCTATCTGAGGGAATTTCAACAAGTTCAACGCGGCCTTTGCCCCAATTATTTTCAGGTTTGATCCATAAGCTAGGGCGACGCTCGTACTTGGCTTCAGTATCTAAGTAATTATTGAAATCACGGTCGCGCTGCAACAATCCAAATCCACGTGGGTTAGTATCGCCAAGTGATGAAACATGCAGGCTGCGATGATTGGTAAGTGGGCGCCAGATCCATTCGCCGGATGAAGAGTGCATCAATAAGCCGTCTGAATCATGTACTTCCGGGCGGAAATCATCAAAGAGGCGAACGCTGTTTTCGCCAAACATATACATACTGGTTAGTGGCGCTATGCCCACTTTGTGTATGTCTTTGCGTGCAAAAAGACGTGCCTGGATTCTTATTTCGGTGGGTGAACCAGGGTAGATATCAAAGCGGTAAGCGCCGGTAACTGAGGCGCTATCCAACAAAGCATACATCACCATATGCTTTTCAGCGGGCGTGGGCTTCATCATCCAGAATTCGCGGAATACAGGAAACTCCTCGCCTTTAGGTTCTGCGGTATCTACAGCCAAGCCGCGTGCCGATAAGCCATAAGCTTGGCCCGGGCCAACGATGCGGAAGTATGAGGCTCCCTGAAATACGGCGAACTCATCCTTATATTGGTTATTATTCAATGGATAGTGAATGCGAAATCCAGCAAAACCTATGTCTTTAGGAGCAATACCGGCTAAGGGAGCAGCCTTGCCGTCGTAGTTAAAGAATTCTTGCTTAAATTGTACGGTAGAGTCGTTACCATTAGTTGCCATGTGCAATACGATGGGTTCTTTATATAGAAAGCCAGCGTGAAATAATTGAATTTCAAAAGGAGATTCGTTATGCCAGATTGCAGCATCAGAGCGGAAGCGAATGGAGCGATATTGGTCGTAATCCATTTTTGCCAAGGCTTCAGGGATGTGCGTAACTATAGGTTTAAATTCATCGCGGGCGAGCAACTTGGCTCGAGAAGTTACAGCGTCAAAAAGCGCCGGTTGAGATTTTTCGCTCGCTGACACCGGGGTAGCTGGGGTAGCCGGGGTAGTAACAAGCTGAGCGCCTAAGGCACTACTAGTAAAAGCACATAATAATAGGCAACTAGTCGCCAGCATAATCGATTTGGTGCTACTTGTTATGACACGCATAACGCCATTGAGTGGCTTACTCATTCGTTTTTCTCCGTCAGGATTGTTACGCTATTAATGACCGGTCGGGCAAAACACAAGGAGGAGCATGTGGAAAATGTGCGGGCTTGTGGATTTGCGCCTTGTTGTGCAATATGGGTAATACCCAAATGCAAGGCCGGCGCATTGTAAACCATACGGAGCTAAATATAGCGGTAAAATAATGCCGCGATAAATATTTTTTAACTGTTAGTGGAACGGCATCTAAATTAACGCTGAAAGCATTTGATTTAAAAAAATGCATTGGCTTAATCAGCTGCTACACTTTGCGAATGTCTACTGTTTTGTAAGTCTAGGACAAGCCCGCCTGACCTATGTTGAAATTTAGTCGTTATGCCCGCGAAAACCCAATAGCATTTCGTTTGCTAGGGTTAACTCTTGTCAGCAGTTCCCTGATTACCATGTTGGCTATCTTGTTGCAGCTTTATGGTAATTTTCATGATGATGTCACTGCTCTTGAAAAACGTCTTGACCAAGTACGCATTAGTACTCTTGCCAGTATTACCAAAAGTTTATGGGGTTTCGATCAAGAACAGTTAAATATTCAAATTGGAAGTGTATTAGCTGTGCAAGACGTGGTGCAAGTACGTGTTGTTTGGCGCGACTGGAATAGCAATGAGCAAACTTTAGCTGCAAGCACTAATAAATTTTCACAAGCTGAAATTGATGCGAAGAAAAGCCAGTTTTTGGTGAAAGAATATCCGCTCACCTATGTTGACGCGAGCACGCCCGAGCAACGCTTGGGTACGCTTACTGTTACTGCTAGTCTTTCCAGTATTTATGATAAGTTGTGGGAGCGGGCACTTTTTATCGCTATTGTTCAAGCTGCAAAAACGTTGTTGGTTTCATTTATTATTTTATGGTTGGTGCACGTGCTGTTAACTCGGCACATGGAAATGATTGCCAATTACACGCGAAACTTAAATTTAAAAAACTTCACTAAACCTTTGCGGCTTAATCGTGCCAAGACTGAAGCTGAACCTGATGAGCTGGATAATGTAGTTAACGCAATTAACCATATGCGGCAAACGGTACTGGAAGATATAGAACAGCGTGCGGTAATTGAAGTTGCGCTGCTGGTGGAGCAAGAAGAGAAGCTTGAAACGCTACGTCAAAAAAATGCAGCGGAAGATGCAAGTCGCGCCAAAAGCCAATTTTTGGCCACAATGAGCCATGAAATCCGCACACCTATGAATGGTGTTATTGGAATGTTGGAAATGCTTAGGGATACGCCACTTAACGAAGATCAAAAGCATTACATTGATATTATCCATAGGTCTGGTGAAGCGCTGTTAGAAATCATTAATGATATTTTGGATTATTCAAAAATTGAAGCGGGAAAAATGCAGCTTGAATCGACCATATTCACGCTGGAGGATTTGATTAAAGATTGTTTGCAATTATTTGGTGCGGTTGCCAATAAAAGAAATATTGAATTAGTGGGCGGCGTCAAACCGAATACACCTCTTATCTTAAAAGGAGATTCAACACGTTTACGTCAAATAATTATTAATTTATTAGGCAACGCTTTTAAATTTACCAGTGAAGGTTTTGTAGCATTAGAGGTGGGGCTTGCGCCGGATGCAACGAGAGAGAAACCAAAATTACGTTTTAGTATCCAGGATAGTGGTATTGGCATAGATTTAACTTCGGGGGTTAATTTATTCGATTCGTTTAATCAGGCTGATGCATCAACAACCCGCAAGTACGGCGGCACCGGCTTAGGGTTGGCAATTTGTAAAAGCTTGGCAGAATTGATGGGCGGTGAAATTGGTATTGAAAGCATCAAGGGCGGCGGTTCTACATTTTGGTTTACTGCGGAATTTTTACCAGCAGATACTTCTGCGAGCGAAACCATATTGGAGCGGGAGTTAACCGCAGCGCTTAAAAATAAAAAATTATTATTAGTTGGCGCCAATTCAAAAATGGCCGAATTTTTGGGTGAGTATTGTAAATCGTGGCAGGTAGAGCTGAGTGTGGCAGCCTCGGGTAAAGCAGCGTTAACGGCTATTTTGCATGCATCACACAGCGGTAATACGTTTGATTTTGTGGGTGCTGATTCTGTACTGATAGACATGAACGGCATTGATTTTGTTCGTCAGGTTAGAAGTAGCGGTGAAATAGCGACGACTCCATTATTTATTTTTTCATCCAGCAATGTTTTGCATGATCAGCAATTGCTACGAAGATATGCCATCCGCTCGTTTTTGCGTAAGCCAGTATCTGGAAAAGCGTTAAAATATGAATTAACGGGTTTGCTTGGGTATGACTCAAGCGTGGTGCTTGAACATAAGCAAGAGCCTCAAGAGTTTGATAAGTTTGTAAACTTGCGGATGTTGGTCGCTGAAGATAATTCAGTTAACCGAATGGTAATAAAAGGGCTGTTGGGTAAGTTAAACATTCAGCCAGAATTGGTTGAAAATGGTAAATTTGCAGTTGATGCCGTGCGGGCCGCAACGCAGCCTTACGATATCATTTTAATGGATTGCGAAATGCCGGAAATGGATGGGTTTGAAGCTACTCGTAATATTCGTGAGTTTGAGAGAAATCGTTCTTTACCCGCAACAACAATTGTTGCACTAACTGCACATGCCCTTCAGGAGCATCGTGATGCTGTGTTCGCTTGCGGAATGGATTACTATTTGTCGAAGCCAATCACTCTAGATAAGCTCAACGATACGCTTGGGCGTATTGTGGATAAAATAAAGTGAGTTGCTGTGAATTCGCAGGGATAATGAGTTAAGTTCTGAGTGCAGCTACCTTTCACTATAGTTGTAATAGGTTTTTTCTTCTTGCGGGACTACTCTTCAATCCTTATGATGCAAACTGTTTATTTAAAGCCTAAGGTTTGGAGTCTATAAATGAGTAATGATGCGATTGTCCATGTAACTGATGCTAGCTTTGCGCAAGATGTGCTGGGTGCTGATATACCCGTGTTGGTTGATTTTTGGGCGGCATGGTGCGGCCCGTGCAAAATGATTGCTCCTATCCTCGATGATCTTGCAGAGCAATTTGCCGGTAAGGTAAAAATTGCGAAAATAGATGTTGATGCTAATAAAGAAATACCAGGCAAATTCAATATCCGTGGCATACCTACTTTATTAATTTTCAAAAATGGTCAGGTAGAGTCTACTAAAGTCGGCGCCTTATCTAAGACCCAGTTGGTTGAGTTTATTAACAGCGCGCTATAATAAAGATGGCTGCCTTATTGCAGCCATTCTTCTAATTTTTGCAGTTGTTTAGTTTTTGTTATTTTTTTGCACTTGGCTGGTTTTATCGTTATACTCCAGTCATCATGCTTCCCACGATGAACCGCCCACAAGGTTCAGTCTCTCGTTGGATAGCTAAAACCCCCCGTTGGTAGCTTTAAATCCTGCAGTTGTTCTAACCTTATTCAGAATACTTCAGTAGAGTTTTAAGTGTAATAACTAGCCTGCTTGTAATACATAACAGAAAAGCACGCACAGATTTCAAATAAACAATTCAGCCATCCGGCTTATTATCCGCAACAACCATCCACAAAGTCTTACTTATGAATCTTACCGACTTAAAAGCAAAACCAATTGAATCACTGATAGATATCGCGCGCGAAATGGGACTGGAAAGTCTGGCGCGTTCTCGCAAACAAGATATTATTTTTAATATTCTCAAGCGCCATGCGAAAGGTGGCGAAGATATTTACGGTGATGGTGTACTGGAAATTCTTGTTGATGGCTTTGGCTTTTTGCGTTCAGCTGACAGCTCTTATTTGGCAGGGCCCGACGATATTTACGTATCGCCAAGTCAAATACGCCGCTTTAATTTACGCACTGGCGACACTATATCGGGCAAAATTCGCCCGCCGAAAGAAGGTGAGCGTTACTTTGCGCTGTTAAAAGTTAATGAAATTAATTTTGATAAGCCAGAAAACTCACGCAATAAAATTCTGTTTGAAAACCTTACCCCCTTATTTCCCAATAAGCGTTTAGTGCTTGAGGCGGGCAATGGTTCTACTGAAGATCTTACCGGCCGCATAATTGATTTAATTGCACCAATCGGTAAAGGTCAGCGTGGTTTAATTGTTGCGCCGCCTAAAGCCGGTAAAACTATCATGATGCAGCATATTGCGCAGGCTATTATGCGCAATAACCCTGAGTGCCATTTAATTGTATTGTTAATTGATGAGCGCCCTGAAGAAGTAACGGAAATGCAGCGTTCTGTGCGCGGCGAAGTAGTGGCGTCGACATTTGATGAGCCGCCTTCGCGTCATGTGCAAGTCGCAGATATGGTTATCGAACGTGCTAAACGTTTGGTAGAGCATAAAAAAGATGTAATTATTTTACTCGACTCAGTAACTCGTTTAGCGCGTGCCTACAACACCGTTATTCCATCATCGGGCAAGGTGTTAACTGGTGGTGTGGATGCTCATGCGTTAGAACGCCCTAAGCGTTTCTTTGGTGCGGCACGTAATATTGAAGAGGGTGGCAGCTTGAGTATTATTGCTACTGCACTCGTTGATACTGGTTCAAAGATGGATGAAGTTATCTACGAGGAATTTAAAGGTACTGGCAATCTTGAGTTGCATCTTGATCGTAAAATTGCTGAGAAGCGTATTTATCCAGCCATAAATTTGCGTCGCTCTGGTACTCGCCGCGAAGAGCTGTTAACGAAAGAAGATGAGTTGCAGCGCATTTGGATTTTGCGTCGTTTATTAAATGATATGGAAGATGTCTCTGCGACAGAATTCTTATTGGATAAGCTAAAAGATTACAAAACAAATGATGAATTTTTTCAATCGATGAAAAGAAAATAAGTTTTCTTTTGTAGCCCGCATGGAGTGCAGCGCAGTGCGGGATTTTCATTTAAAATTTCCCCCGCATTTCGCTAGACTCCATGCGGGCTACGAGCTGGCTTTCTATTCATGAAATATAAAGATCTTCGCGATTTTATCGCACTCCTCGAAGCGCGTGGCCAGTTAAAGCGCATCACGCAAGAAATTGATCCCTATCTTGAAATGACCGAAATTTGCGACCGTACTTTGCGCGCAGGTGGTCCTGCATTGCTGTTTGAAAATCCTAAAGGTTATTCGATTCCTGTGCTCGCGAATTTGTTTGGCACGCCTGAGCGCGTGGCTTTAGGTATGGGGCAGGAGTCAGTTTCGGCATTGCGTGAAGTCGGCAAATTGCTAGCATTTTTAAAAGAGCCTGAGCCACCAAAAGGTTTTAGAGATGCATGGGACAAGTTACCTATCTTTAAACAAGTATTGCACATGCAGCCTAAAGTTTTAAACAAGGCGCCTAGCCAGGAAATAGTACTTGAGGGAAGTGTGGTCGATTTGGATAAATTGCCAATTCAAACTTGTTGGCCGGGAGATGTTGGCCCGTTGGTCACGTGGCCGTTGGTTGTTACCCGTGGGCCGCACAAAGAACGACAAAATCTCGGCATCTATCGGATGCAAAAAATTGCAAAAAATCGCTTAATCATGCGCTGGCTTTCGCATCGTGGCGGCGCATTGGATTTTCGTGAATTTCAGCTGCAAAACCCCGGACAAAATTTTCCTGTGGCCGTTGCGCTTGGCGCTGATCCGGCGACTATTTTGGGCGCTGTTACGCCAGTTCCTGATACGCTTTCTGAATACGGTTTTGCTGGATTGCTCCGCGGTGATAAAACTGAAGTAGTAAAATGTATCGGTAATGAATTGCAAGTGCCTGCGTCCGCGGAATTTATTCTTGAAGGCTTTATTGCACCGAATGACACGGCGCCAGAAGGCCCCTATGGTGATCACACGGGTTATTACAATGAGGTAGATCACTTTCCTGTATTTACTGTAGAGCGCGTCACTCATCGTCGAGATCCTATTTATCACAGCACTTACACTGGGCGTCCGCCTGATGAGCCTGCGATTTTAGGTGTCGCCCTCAACGAGGTATTTGTGCCGATTCTTCAAAAACAATTTCCAGAAATTGTAGATTTTTATTTGCCGCCCGAAGGGTGTTCGTATCGCATGGCTGTAGTCACTATAAAAAAACAATATCCTGGTCATGCCAAGCGCGTGATGATGGGGGTGTGGAGTTTTTTACGGCAATTTATGTACACTAAATTTGTCATAGTTACGGACGATGATATAGATGCACGTAATTGGGAAGATGTAATCTGGGCAATGACTACTCGCATGGATCCAGTTCGCGATACTGTGATGATGGAGAATACGCCTATCGACTATTTGGATTTTGCTTCACCTGTGTCTGGGTTAGGCTCAAAAATGGGTTTCGATGCAACTAATAAGTGGCCGGGTGAAACTAATCGTGAGTGGGGCGTGCCTATAGCAATGGATGTTGCGGTAAAGTTGCGTGTCGATGAGGTATGGGAATCGCTGGGAATTGATTTACCTATAGCTAAGTCGTGCAAGAAAAGCTAAGTATTTAATGGGTCCGCGTCAAAGACATGTTCGCCTGCTACTATTGGAGGGTTGTTGACAGAATTCAAGAGTGATACAAAAGCGTTGTTATTGTTTTGTTGCACGAGTGATGTGAGATAAATGAGGGCGGGGTCCGTGAGTATAGTCAAAGAATTTAAAGACTTTGCTGTTAAAGGCAATGTGGTTGATATGGCGGTAGGGATTATTATTGGTGCTGCATTCGGTAAAATTGTTACTTCAGTGGTTGGTGATGTCATTATGCCGCCTATTGGATTGTTAATTGGTGGTGTGGATTTCAGTGAATTAGCCTTTACTCTTAAGGCTGCCGAGGCTGGGTCTACCGCAGTTGTTATTTCTTATGGAAAATTTTTGCAGACTGTACTCGACTTCACAATTGTCGCTTTTGCGATTTTTATGCTGATCAAAGTAATAAATAAAGTTAAAGCTAGGGAGCTCCCTCCGCCAGCTGGCCCAACGAATGAAGAAGTCTTGCTGATGGAAATTCGCGATTTGTTGCGTGATAAAAAATAGCTCTCTTACAAAATTGTGCTAATACTTAAAAATGCAGGGCGTTTGTTTGACCTGCAATTACTCTACAAAATGTGCAGTGCTTAACAGTTTTGCATTGTAGGAAAATAATTGGGATAGGTGCAGTTGGATCCCAATGAATCTGCCCTGGCTGATTTCGCTTTTGTTGGATGGATAGAGTAGAATCTTAAATCTATAATCATAACAAAGTGGTTCGATGCGCATAGGTCAGCCGTCATTGAAACCTCCGTGCGACTTCTGCGTAGGAATTGAATTAGTTTTATGTCAATTAATCGTATATCAATAAGCCGTTTTGCTTTGCCGCAAACTAGCACCGAATGGGAACAGCTAGTTACCCGAGGCACGGTTTTACTCGCAAAAGTACCTTTGAGTCGCTGGCAATTTTTGGTGCGGCTGATATTAATCGTTATTTTGAGTTTCAGTGCGGCACGCCTTTTTTGGTTGTTGCTTCCCAATCCAACGCTTCCTGCGGCAACGGTTGCCATTTCTGTTGTTCGTCCAGTTGTTAGTGGTGGAGGCTCATCTGTTAATGTGGAACAACTAAAGTCATTGTCAGTCTTCGGAAAGGCGGATGCCCCTGTTGCTCCAACTGATGTTCCTAATCCAGAAAGTCAGGCTACAGTATCTACTCTCAATTTGATGCTTATGGGGCTTATCGCTAGTAATGATGATTCATTGGCGCGCGCAATTATCACTGCTGGTGATAAGACAGACGTGTATGCCATTGGTAACTCTTTGCCGGTTGGCAACGGCGTTACATTGGCAAAAATAATGAGTGACAGGGTTATTGTTAACAATAATGGCCAATTTGAATCGCTGCTTTTATATCAAGAAAATCCTAACGCTGCTCCCATATCCCAAGCTTATATTCCACCTCCCGCTGTGGCATCCGCGCGTCCGATGCAAGCGGATAACCCTCAGCCGTCTGGGACTGATAAAAGTCCTGGCTATGATGCTCCCGAACGTAGTGTTGCCACTGGCCCTGGCATGGGCGAAGTGAGCCGCAATCTGTCGGATGTTGTTGCTATGAGTATTTATCGCGAAGGCGGGCAAGTTGTTGGTTATAAAATTCGTCCTGGACGCGATGCTGAAAAGTTTAAAACGCTGGGTTTGCAAACGGATGATATAGTTACTGCAGTTAATGGAATGCCGTTAACTAACCCCGCTAAAATTATGGAAGTATATAAAAATATGGGTAATACAACCTCTGCAAGCCTTGAAATCAAGAGAGGTGGTAGTGTTATGACAGTTGATGTGGTGCTCCAGTAAAGTGAGGTTGTGCGTGAAATTCAAATGTATAAAAAATGTTCTGGTGCTGGCCGTGTTGGCCATGGGGTGCAATCTGGCATTGGCTCAGACTCAGCCCGCAAATGAACCAACCTATTCGGTTAATTTTAAAGACACCGATATTGTTGATGTAGTTAAAGTCGTTGCTGAAGTCACGGGTAAAACAATTATTGTTGACCCTAAAGTGCGCGGTCCCATCAAAGTTATATCCAGCAAGCCACTCAATAAAAAAGAATACTATGAGTTATTTTTGGCGATTTTGGATATACATGGTTTTACAGCGGTTGAGAGTGCGGGTGTAGTGCGTATTATTGCTAACCGTGATGCGCGAAATATGGCTATTCCAACCGAGCAAAACATTAGAAATAAAGATGATGGTTACATCACTCAAATTATTCAGCTCAATAATATTAGTGCTTCGAAGGTGCTAGCTGCTCTGCGTCCGCTGGTTCCCCAATATGGCCATTTGTCTGCTTACGAGCCAAGTAACGCTCTCATTATTAGTGATACTCGTTCCAATATTGCTCGTATCAATGAATTAATATCGCAAATGGATAAAGCCGCTGTACTGGCAACCGATGTATTTCAGTTGCACTACGCGCAGGCAACAGAAGTTGTTGCCATGATTAACCAATTAGAAAAACCTGATCCCAACCGTGGGGCTACTACCTCGCCACCTATTGTGGTTGCCGATAAGCGTATTAACGCTGTTATTGTCAGTGGTGATGAAATGTCGCGCCAACGCATTAAAGGCATTGTGGAAAGCTTAGATCGTCCCCAAGCTCGCAACGCTAACCTCAAAGTTATTTATCTTAGTTACGCTAAGGCTGCGGATGTAGCTAAGGTCTTAACTGGTATGTTGCAATCTCAGAACCAAGGTAAAGCTGGAGAAGGTGCAGGTGGGCAAGCCAATGTACAAGCCGATGAAAGTACTAATTCAGTATTGATCACCGCTGATAGTGACACTATGCAATCGTTAAAAGCCGTTGTTGATAGTCTCGATATTCGCCGGGCTCAAGTATTGGTGGAAGCTATTATTGTGGAGGTACAGAACTCCGATGGTAGCGAGTTGGGCGTGCAGTGGATGTACACTAGTCCTGACAATGGCTTCGGTGCTTCAACCGATGGCAAGGGAAATATAGCGTCTTTAGGCGGTGCAGCTGCAAAATTCCCTAACCCAGATGTCAAGCCCTATGATACCGCGGCACATGATTCGGCATTAGCTGGGCTGGCTACTGGTCTCGCTGGTTTGGCGGGGCAAACTTTTGGGATAGGTCGCGTAGGTAAATCGGGGGACTTTCTTGGTTTACTCCGTATGCTACAAACAAAAAGCGGAACAAATGTTCTGTCTACACCGAATTTGTTGACCACTGATAATACTAAAGCGTCGATATCTGTTGGACAAAAGATACCCTTCAAAACGGGTTCTTTTTCAGGCGCTTCAGGTGGAGGTGTAGGTGGTGGATCTTCTGGATTCCAGAGTCCCTTTAATACTATTAATCGTGAGTCTGTTGGTGTGAAGCTAGAAGTTACTCCACACATTAACGAAGGCGACAGTTTAATGTTGGATATTAAGCAAGAAGTTTCCGGCATTTCAGATAAAAACAATCCAGATGGGCCTATTACAGACGAGCGAAAAATAGATACGCAGATTCTTATCGCCGACGGACAAACCGTTGTGCTTGGTGGGTTAATAAGAGATGACGTGCAAGTGGGGTCAACTCGCGTGCCCCTATTGGGAAGTATTCCATTGCTCGGGCGCCTGTTTCGAACTGAATCCAGTACAAAACTTAAAACAAATTTGTTGGTATTTATTCGTGCAACTGTTATTCGGGATGACAAGGTAATGGAGGGTGCTACTGCTGAGAAGTACCAAAGTATTCGTGATCTCCAGATCAAATCACGCCGGAACGACGGTTTTAAATCCATACCTGTATTGCCTGAGTGGAAAGACAAGCAAGTGAAGGAGTCGCCTACCACTGTGGAGCCTACAAATGAACCTGCAGTCCAAGTGCAGCCAGCAGTGGAAGCGCAACCTGCGGCAGTAGCTCCTGAACCGGCTTTAGGTGAATAACGGTGACCGTTGTGAATGAAGCTGAGCCTCTACTGTTTGATTTGGCTGTGGTTGAGCCAGAGCCCGTGTCCTTAACGGATGTTGCAGTTGAGGAGACGCAGGCGCCACATATGCTGCGCCTGTCCTTTGCCTTTGCTTCTGCACATGGGGTAATGTTGGAAGCGGTTGGTAGTCGTGTCGTGCTATGCCGCCCAGGCATTACGCTTGATGTATTGTTGGAATTACAGCGTTTTTTAGGCGACGATTTTACACTTGAAGAAATGCCGGCTGAGGATTTTCAAAAGCGGCTCACCAAAGAATATCAAGGCGGTGATGGCGCAGCGCAGCGCGCAGTTGATGATTTGGGCGCGGAGTATGATTTATCCTCCCTAGCTGATGATTTAGCAGAGCGTACAGATTTACTTGCTGGTGACGACGATGCCCCTATTATTCGTTTAATCAACGCTGTTTTATCGCAAGCAGTGCGCGAGGGTGCTTCAGATATTCACTTGGAACCTTATGAAGATCGTGTATCTGTCCGCTTTCGTATCGATGGTGTACTCAGCGAGGTACTTTCACCAAAGCCTGAATTGGCGCCAGTGTTGGTTTCACGTTTAAAGGTTATGGCGCGTTTGGATATTGCTGAAAAACGTTTGCCACAAGATGGCCGTATTACGGTGCGCTTGGCGGGCCATGCGGTAGATATCCGTGTCTCGACTATTCCCTCAGCGTTTGGCGAACGTATCGTTTTGCGTTTGCTAGATCAATCTGCAGGACAGCTTAAGTTAGAACAGCTTTCGATGCCTGCTGCGGTTCATGAAAAACTGAGTCGCGCATTACTCAAGCCCCACGGGATTATTTTAGTAACGGGCCCCACAGGTTCTGGTAAAACTACTACCTTGTATGCCGGTTTAAGCCACATTAATACGCGTAGCCGCAACATTCTAACTATTGAAGATCCAGTAGAATATTTGCTTCCCGGTATTGGTCAGACTCAGGTAAATCCAAAAGTAGAAATGACTTTTGCGCGCGGCTTGCGCGCAATCTTACGTCAAGATCCGGATGTCGTAATGATTGGTGAAATTCGTGATGGTGAGACTGCCGAAATCGCAATTCAAGCGAGTTTGACCGGCCACTTGGTTTTGTCAACGTTACATACAAACACTGCGATTGGTGCGGTGTTGCGTTTAAAAGATATGGGAGTAGAGCCGTTTCTATTGGCGTCTAGTCTAGAGGTTGTTATGGCACAGCGCCTTGTACGCGTGCTCTGTGGTCAATGTAAAGAATCTTATGAGCCCAACGATTCTGAACGCGACATGCTGAAATTACCCGCAGACGTTTCCATTTTCCGCCCTGTCGGCTGTAAGCACTGTAACTATCAAGGATATCGCGGCCGTAAAGGTATTTATGAATTGATCGAGATCAACGAGCGTTTGCGTCACCTTATCCATGAGCAAGCGGGTGAGCAACAATTGATCGCTGAAGCGCGTAAAAATAGCGCTTCCATTAGTGATGATGGTCGTCAATGTGTATTAGATGGCATCACAAGCATGGAAGAAGTGCTACGCGTGACAACTCAACTTTAACAATAACCTAACTTTAACCACACGCAGCTCTAACCAGCCTTACGAGTATTAGTTATGGGCGCATTTAGCTACAAAGCACTTAATGAGGCGGGTAAGACCGTCAAAGGTATTTTAGAAGGCGATTCCGAGCGTCATGTGCGGAGCCAATTGCGTGCTAAAAAGCTTAAGCCTTTAGAAGTTGAAAGTGCGGGTGCGGAAGTTGAGAAGGCGGGCGAAGAAAGCCTCAATCTTAGTAGTTGGCGGCAGCGTCGGTCGAGCCGTTTGAGTTCCAGAGATCTAAGTATTATCACCCGTCAGCTTGCATCATTGGTGCGTTCTGGTCTGCCGCTGGACGAAGCTTTACACGCAACAGCTAAGCAATCGAATAAACCAAATATTAAACGAATCATGTTGCATGTACGTACTAAGGTATTGGAAGGCTTTAGCTTGGCGCAAGCTTTAGGCGAAAACCCTATTGCTTTTAATGAAATGTATAGAGCCTTGGTGCGTGCAGGCGAGAGTTCTGGTTATCTCGGGCCTGTGCTGGAACGGTTAGCAGATTACACGCAAAACAGCCAGATAGTGCAGCAGCGCTTGAAAATGGCAATGATCTATCCCATTGTGTTATTGGTAGTGAGCTTAGGGGTAATAACAGGGCTAATGGCGTTTGTGGTGCCCAAGTTGGTGGGTGTATTTACCAACAGCCACCATGAATTACCGGCATTAACCCGAGCATTAGTTGCCGCTAGTGGTTTTGTGGTGAATTACGGTATTTATGTGGTTATCGCGATTATTGCTCTAGTGATAAGTGTAAAGCGTATGTTGCGTCAGGAGGCTTATAAGCGTTCCTGGCACGCGATGCAATTGCGTTTACCCGTAATCGCTGAGCTAGTGCGGCAGATCAATTCAGCGCGGTTTGCTGCTACGTTAAGTTTATTGTCCGCGAGTGGTGTACCGCTATTACAAGCCCTAACGATTGCTGGACAAGTAATGTCTAACCGCATCTTGCAAGAGTCGTGTGAGCAAGTAGTTAACGCTGTACGTGAGGGTAGTAGCCTGTCTCGCGCGATGGAGAATGCTGGAACCTTTCCACCCTTGTTAGTCCAATTGGTGTCTAGCGGGGAAACGAATGGCACTTTGCCGCAACAGTTAGATAACGCGGCGAAAGATCAAGAACGCGAATTAGATATGGTGTTGGGGATGGCTATGGGTCTGCTTGAGCCGTTCACTATTGTGTTTATGGGGGCTTCGGTTTGCCTGATTGTAATGGCAATATTGCAGCCAATCTTTGAAATGAGTTCACTTGTTTAATTGTATTTCTTTTAGGAGTTGTTATGCGGCACTTAATAGCACGACACGGCCAGATGGGCCAAAATCGTCAACGTGGTTTTAATCTTATCGAAATTATGGTTGTGGTTGTCATCATTGGTTTGTTAGCAAGTATTGTTGCACCAATGGTGGGTAAAAGAGCTGATGAAGCTCGCGTGCAAAAAGCAAAAGCTGATATGGATGCTATTAAAACGGCACTCAAGCTATATCAATTGGATAACTTTAACTATCCCACCAGCGAGCAAGGTCTTAATGCTCTAGTTTCCAAACCTTCTCAGGCGCCTGTTCCACGCAACTATAGCAGTAGCGGATATATTGAACAGATACAGCAAGACCCATGGGGTAACGATTATCTTTATGCTAGCCCGGGCGAAGGCCACCCCTATGATATCTATACTTTAGGTGCTGATGGTGTGAGTGGCGGTGAAGAACAAAATGCAGATATCAGCGTTTGGCAACAGCCCGCAAAGGCTCAGTAAAATCGCACCGCTCAGGTTGAAACGATATTTATATGAATACGTTGCCTTATAAAGGCGCCAAATCGCAAGGTTTTACCCTTATCGAAATCATCGCGGTAATTGTTATTATCGGCTTAATGGCGTCTATCATTTCGGTATCAATGAATAATAGAGGGGGTGCTAGTGCTACGCGCACAGAGGCGCAACTATTTTTACAGGCTGTGGATTTTGTAAGTGAGCAGTCCGTTTTAAATGGCGAAATTATGGGTATGTTTGTCGAGCTTAAAGATTCAGAAGATTCCTCGGCAAAGCAGTGGTGTTATCACTGGCAGCGTTTTCGTGATGGAGAATGGCGGGATTTGCCTGAAGATACTCTCAGCGAGCATTGTTTACCCGAAGATATGCAATGGGACATGTCTATCGAGGGGCGTTTGTTTGCTTATGAATCTGAATTAGAAATTCAACCCCCAGCACTCGTATGGTCGCCTAGCGGCGAGTCAACACCGATTGAAATGAAGTTTTTCGAAAGTGGGATCCGTGCTACCAATGATAAATCCGAAGTGCAGCATATCGAGATAGATATGATGGGCAATAGCCATTGGCTTGAGCAGGAGGAAGAAGATGAGCGTAGTAAATCCAAAAAACGTTAAATTCTCCCGGTCACGGTTAATTGCAGGTTTTACGCTGGTGGAGGTGATGATTGCCTTGGTGATAGTCGCTACCGCCCTACCTTCGTTAGTCATATTAGTGATGGCTCAAGTTGATGGCTCTGCTCATGTCCGCGAAAAAACTTATGCTATGTGGATTGCTGAGAACGAGCTGACGCGACTAACAATGCTCAATAATAACAAGAAAAATTTCCCTACCTTTAAGTTACCTGAAAAAGAATCCGGCAGTTTGGACATGATGGGCTTGCAATGGCAATGGCAAATAGAAACAACAAAAGAAGATGAAATTCCCGGGCTGGTGAAGATCAATGTAGGCGTTGCTCTTTTGGGAGTGGCTGAAGGTGGCGGATATAAAGGTGTTAAGAATACGACTAAGCTTGATAATCTCGCCAGTTTAACGGGGTATATGAGTGAGTAGGTCGTTGCGCTCTCAGTCGGGTTTTACTTTAATTGAGCTACTAATCGCTATTGTACTAACTGCAATTATATCTACGATGGCTTATCAAGCATTAGAAAGTGCGAGTAATGGCGCGACTCGCACTCGTGAAGTGCTTAATGAAATCAACAAGTTAGATAAGGCTTGGCAATTAATTGGGCAGGACATGCGTAACATATTGCCAGCCAGCACAGTGGCAAACCCTGCAGAAATGGCTTTGCAAGGAGCTAGCTTGAGTACAAAAGGTAAGGATAGTATTCAGCTGATTATGCAGTTCACTCGGGGCGGGTGGATTAATCCTATGGGGCGGTTACGTAGTGATTTGCAGTTGGTAAATTATCGTTTAGAAGAAGGCAAACTTATTCGTGATTATTATCCTCAGCGTAATAAGCAACTGCAGGATATGGATTTTGAACGTGAGTCCTTACATCAAACATTGTTGGAGAATGTGAGTGATGTGCAGCTGCGTTTTCTGTCTGATAGTTATATAAAAAGTAACGGAAAAAGTGCTTTGGAAGGCGTTGAGTATAGTAAAAATTGGGAGCCAACCTGGCCACCGTTAAATCAGACTGGCGCCGTCGGTAATCCCATTGCCTTGGAGATTACTATAGAGATCACTGATGAAAATAAGGGGGCCAGCCGCAGTGTTCGTCTATATGAATTACCCCAATTTTAGGGGTGCGCCAACCCGAATTCGGTTGCCTAAGAATATGGTTGCACTCAACAAGGCCCATGGTGCTGTATTAATTTTGGCGCTGCTAATTGTTTCTTTAGTGGCGGGATTGGGTATTAAATTTGCGAGCGACTATCAGTTGGGTTTGGCGCGAGCCGAAGGGCGATGGCACGGTGCGCAGGCACGTGCTTATGGTTACAGTGCAGAAGGTTTTGTGATAACTAACCTGTCAAAGGACAGTACCGCTTTCGACTCACTTGATGAACTTTGGGCTGAGCCGATTCCTATGGAGGTAGAAGGTGGTGGATTGTTGATTAGTATTACCGATGCCAATAGCCAATTTAATTTAAATAACTTAGCTACCCCCTTGGTGGAAGGTAAAGCGTCTGGAGATGCACTGCGTTATTCCGACAGTCAGCGCATGTTTATTCGTTTGTTGCAGATGTTTCCCGAGTTCGTTCCTGAGCCGTCAAAAGCGATAGAAATAGTAGAATCAATTGTGGATTGGACTGATCCTAATAATGACCCCTACGATAATGGTGCAGAAGAAAGTTATTATTTAAGTTTGGCTGATCCATATCAGCCTGCTAATGTACCCTTTCGCAGTATCGAGGAATTGCGCCTGGTGCGGGGCGTAACCCCAGAGCTAATGCAGGTATTACGGCCTTACATTACCGTGTTTCGGGATAAGCAGTTAATGAATGTGAACACCATGGCGCCAATTTTTTATCGGTGCGTAAATGTAACTACTGACTTAAACCCACTGCCAGAAGCTCAAAGTGCAGCGCTGATACCTAAGGAGCAGTCTTACAAACAGAAAAATGAATTTACTGACGCGGTGGCGCGAGTGCTTGGTGCAGGCGTTGCCGTGGATGCAGATTTCGAGACTAAAACGGATTTATTTTGGTTAACAACGCGGGTAGAAATTGGTGAACAACGGAGGACGGCACGTAGTTTGTTACATCGTGATATGCCGTTATTTACTGTGGTTCGCCGCGAAGAGGTGTATTAATCACCGCACACTTGTTAATTAGGCCAAGTAGATATCGGCAAAGCAGCTATTGATATTAATAAGAAGCTAAACTGTTTTAATGACTAAACTAATAAAATATTGATCAGAGTATTACACTATGTCCCAACAACTCGTTCTTTCCATCAACAATGCAGCCGATAGTTTTCGCTGGTGTTGGCTACAAGATGGGCAGCCGCAGGCACCTGCTTCCGGCAATTTGGAGGCATTGCGCGCCGCAGTTGGAGGAGTTGCATTGCAGGTTTGGTTGTTGCTGCCAGGTATAAAAGTAGTAACTCGCGAATTGGAATACACCGAAAAAGAAAAAAAACATTTACGTAATTTATTGCCATTTCAGCTGGAAGATTCAGTTGTTGGTGATATTGATGATCTGCATTTTGCTATAGGTGAAGCGGCAAAAGGAAAAGTCACTGTTTCCTATACCGATAAAAATTGGCTTCGCGAAATATTTCAGCAACTCGCCAGCATTGGTTTGGAAATAAGTCGCTGCTGGTCCGCACCTACCTTATTGCCTTTGGCGCTGCCCGCTTCGGCATTGGCTTCGAATGACGTCACTATTGAAGAGTTGGATGGCCCCGCAATCGCAACTTGGGTGGTGGCACTGCAAGATGGGGTTGTAAATTTACGCTTTGGTGAGCAAAAAGGTTTCACCTTGCCGAAAGGGCATTTTCTGGCTGCTTTAGGTATGTTGTTAAATGCACAAGGGTTAACGAATAATTTACCCAATTTAGTATTACGTGCGTCAAGCGAAGAAGAGTTGAAAGTTCTTTTTAATTTGCTTCCGGCCAATTTGGCTGAACATGTGCGAGCCGAAATAGTTGTAGATGAATGGCAACTGGATTTTGAAGGTCGAGCAATAGATTTATGCCAAGCAGAGTTTTCACAACGATTGCCCATTGAGCGTTGGCTCAAGCTGTGGCGCAATCTGGGTATTTTGGCGTTGGTGACTTTGGTAGTTTATGTGAGTGTATTGATATTACATAGCTACAAACTAAACCGCGAAAACATACAAATTCGGCAGCAAACCGAAACGCTTTTTCGTACTGCTGAGCCTCATGGTCCGGCCGACAACCCCGAGAAAAAGTTGCGTATTAAACTAGCGAGTATGCAGCCTAAGGTAGAAACCGGCAGTGTGGTAAGTTTGTTAGCGGGAATTTTGCCTTTAATTGCGAGCAGTCCAGATGTTGTCGTGAAATCCATTTCCTACATGGCTGATTCTGGTGAAATGAATATTAATGTACAAACGCATTCCTTTAATTCAATCGACGCGTTGCGACAGGCCATTGTGGGGCAAGGTTTTAATGCGGAATTGTTGAGCGCGAATGCGCAGGGCGAAATCAATACTGCGCGTCTGAAAATCAGCAAGCCATTGACCCAATAGGCCATTGGCCGTTAAGTTAGGATCTACTATGAACCAGCTATTAAATTCACTATCTCGTTTTAATCGCCAAGAGCAAATCATACTGCTCGTTGGCTCTGTAGCCGTTTTTATTCTCGTAATCTGGATGCTTGTATTGTCGCCATTGCAAACCAAGCGCGATCGCTTGCTAGCTACAAACGTTGGCGCTGTGCAAACTCTTGGTCGTGTGCAGTTACTGGTTCGCCAGGTTGAAAACTTGTCTCAACAAACTGCGCAAGTCAGCACCGGCAATGAGAATTTAAGTAGTTTGATTAACAGTACGCTTAGTGCAAATGGCTTAACTATGACCAATTTAACGCCTGGCGCAGGGGGTGAAGCCCGGGTTCGTATCGATAGAGCCAGCTCAGAAGCTTTATTGCAATGGTTGTTTGAGCTGGAAAACACGCATCGTATTACTATTCGCGATTTAACGATTACTGCTACGAATGATCCTGGCCAAGTCGCGGTAAACGTGCGCTTGCTCAAACCCTAATCCTAGGTTGTCTTATTCATGAAAAATCAAAGTTTGGCGTTGCCCAGCATGGCATTTGGGCCTGGTAAAATGTTTTGGATAGGCTTGGCTATTCTATTTTGGTTATGTTTTGTAATAACTCAAATTCCAGCAGTTTGGGGTGGCTACCTCTTAAC
>JANPKH010000368.1:0-1906 GCA_031425935.1 Gammaproteobacteria bacterium
GAAGGCTAAAGGGCGCCCGGAAAACAGTCCGGTGGACTGTTTTCAGCCCTGAACGGGCAGAGCCCCGGGGCTATTCGGCATGGCGCTGCGGCAGACGACTGGTTTCGTCGAGAGCCTGCTTGGCCTGATCGGCCTGGACTGGGACGTGCCGGACTTCAGCACGCTGAGCCGTCGTCAGAAGACGCTGGCGGTGAACAGCCCGCATCGGGGTTCACAGGGGCCGCTCCATCTGCTGATCGACAGCACGGGGATCAAGGTGGAGGGTGAAGGCGAGTGGAACGCGCGCAAGCATGGCGGTGCCAAGCGCCGCGTCTGGCGCAAGGTCCATCTCGGGATCGACGAGGAAACATTGGAGGTTCGTGCAGTCGAAGTCACCAGCAGCGACGTGGGCGATGCGCCCATGCTGCTCGACCAGATCCCGCCCGATCAGCAGATCGCCAGCGTCACTGCCGACGGGGCCTACGATACGCGCAAATGCCACGATGCCATTGCCGAACGAGGTGCTGCCGCCATCATTCCACCCCGCAAGAATGCGAAATCCTGGAAGGCCGTCACCGCAGGTGCAGTTGCGCGTAACGAGGCACTGCGGGCATCGAAATACCTCGGCCGCGCGCTCTGGCGACGATGATGAGGGGCCAGCCCGCCACCGGTCCAAGGGCGGCCCCAAACGATACCACCGCCGGAGCCGCGTCGATACAAAGATGCATTGTGTAAAACTGCTGGGTCAGCGCCTCATGGCGCGGGACTTCGACCGTCAGGTCGCCGAGTTCCAGGTGCGTGTTGACGTGCTGAACGGATACACCGCGCTCGGCATCCCCGTCACAAAGGTCGTGGGATAGGTCTGTCCGGGAGAAGGGGCAGTCCGGCCGTCAGCCGATTTGTGCAACAAAGTCGACCCGGATGACAAGCATAGGACGGGAAAGATGGACCAAGTGACCATCGGGATCGACATCTCGAAAGATCGTCTCGACGTGCACCGCCATCCCGATGGTGCTGCACAGCGGTTCGCCAAGACCAGGGGCGGCCTGACGCAACTGATCCGCTGGATCGGGGCGACCCGCGTCGAACGCGTCGTCTTCGAGGCATCCGGACGGTATCACCGCGATCCGGAGCGGCGTCTCGGAGAAGGCGGTCTTCCGCCAGCCAAGGTCAACCCGCGCCAGGCGAAGCGGTTTGCGCAATCTCTTGGCGTGCGCGCGAAGACCGACAGGGCCGATGCGGCTATGTTGGCGCGCAGGGGCGCCGCGCTGGCGTTGGTGCCGCACCTCGCGAAACCGGAGGTACTGCACCATCTGAATGACTTGGGTGTTGCAAGACGCGCGCTCATCCAGGACCGGACCGCGGAAAAGAACAGGGCGAAGGGGCTGCGCCTTGCGCGCCTCGGCCGCCTCAACCGGGCGCGCCTCGCGCAGATCGACGCCGACATCGAGACGATCGACAACGCCATCTCGCAGATCATCGCGGCGAACCCAGAACTGCGGGCGCGCCGTGCGATCCTTGTCAGCATCGCAGGCATTTTCGAAGTCACCGCGGCAGCGATCCTTACGATGATGCCCGAACTCGGCCATCTCGACCGGAAACAGGCCGCGAGCCTCGCCGGCCTGGCGCCCGTCACCCGGCAGTCTGGGCGCTGGCACGGCAAAGCCTTCATCTAGGGGGGACGCGCCGCCCTGCGACAAGCCCTCTCCATGCCCGCCGTCGTCGCCTGTCGCTTCAACCCGGACCTCAAGGCAAAGGATAACCCGCTCATCGCTGCGGGCAAACCAGCGAAGGTCGCCATAACCGCTATCATGCGCAGGCTCATCATCCTCGCCAACGCGCTGATCCGCGACAAACGCCTATGGGAAAAATCCCGCCCTTGACCAATACGGATACTTTGACAGCGCCACAGTTCGTGCTTGCCAGG
>JANPKH010000369.1:0-2867 GCA_031425935.1 Gammaproteobacteria bacterium
GAGCGGCCGCCTCCTAAGCGGCAGGTCGGACGTTCAAATCGTCTCCGGGGCACCATCTCTTTTTTATGAATCTGGTTTTATTTTCCAACAACGATTTTATTGACGACAATCTAATTAGTATTCGCGATACTCGCCGTTTAGATCACATCACCCGTGTTCACCAAGTAACGGTAGGTGAATATTTAAGCGTGGGATTGTTAAATGGCATGATGGGTAAAGGAGAAATTGTTTCGCACACTGCAGATGAAATTCGTTTAAAAGTATTGCTAACACAAACACCCCCTATAGCGCTGCCTCTTACACTAATACTCGCATTACCTCGCCCTAAAATGCTTAAACGTACGCTGCAAACTATTGCTACCCTCGGTGTAAAAAATATTTATTTAATCAATAGTTATCGCGTTGAAAAAAGTTATTGGCAAACACCGCTGTTACATGAAGATGCCATTCAAGAGCATTTACTTTTAGGTTTAGAACAAGGCTGCGACACGGTAATGCCCAGTGTGACGCTGATAAAACGCTTCAAACCTTTTGTAGAGGACAATTTAAAAGAAATAGTAGGCAGTAGTTGTGCTTTGGTTGCACACCCTTACACCAACACACCCTGCCCTGCACAAATTAATTATGCGATTACACTCGCCATCGGACCTGAAGGAGGTTTCATACCTTATGAAATTGATTTGTTGGAAAAATGCGGATTTACAGCAGTGAACTTGGGTGAACGAATTATGCGAGTGGAAACTGTAGTGCCGTATTTATTAGGGCGACTGTTTTCTTAAACGAGGATGCAGCAAAGTGTAATCCTATACTTTATTTTTATTATCATTACTTAAAAGCTGTTCAAATTTTTCAATATTAACTGCGGGACTAAATAAATAACCCTGATACAAGTGGCAACCAAATTTACGCAGAATAACAAGCTGCTCAGCCTCCTCCACACCTTCAGCAACTACCACCATATCTAATAAACGTCCCATCGTAATAATAGTTTCCACCAAAACCCGATCATCGCGATCATCAATAATATCGCGAATAAATGATTTATCGATTTTTAACGTACTTACTGGCAAACGTTTTAAATAACTAATAGAAGAATAACCTGTACCAAAATCATCAAGTGAAAAACTAATACCAAAATCTGACAATACTGTCATGGTAGTTATAGCATCATCCACACGCTGAATGACTATGCCCTCAGTAATTTCCATATCGAGAGAGTTGAGTGGGATTTTGTGAGTATTTAGTGTGTCCACGACATCATCAACAAACGCATTCCGGCGGAATTGGCGTGGGCTAATATTCACACTCAAACGCATGCCATCGCGCCACAAACCGAGATCATGCCAGCGTACAAGTGCTTTACAAGACTCCGTCAAAACCCACTGACCAACATCGATAATCATACCCGACGTTTCCAAGACTGGAATAAAATCGATGGGTGAAATAGTACCCTTGGTAGGATGTTGCCAGCGTAATAAAGCTTCAGCGCCAGTAATCTGGCCAGTAATAACATCTAATTTAGGTTGGTAAAATAATTGAAATTGCTGTTCATCAAGAGCTCGATGTAAATCACCTTCCATGACTAGCTGTCGGCTTACTTTTTCTGCCATTTCTTCATTGAAAAATTCAATAGCATCGCGGCCTTTTTCTTTTACTTGATACATAGCAGTATCAGCGTAACGCAATAATTCGTGTACTGAATTATTTTTATCCGGATAAACCACAACACCCACACTACAAGTTACCCGCAATTCCATATTGTCATACATACAGGGTTGCGAAATGACAACGCGAATTTTTTCGCTGATTTCTCCCGCACGCAACGCAGCAGTTTCTATATTTTGATCCAGCACGGTTAATACAACGACAAATTCATCGCCACTTAAACGCACAACTAAATCTTCATCGCGCACGGTGCTTAATAAGCGAGCGGCCACTTCTTGCAGCACTCGATCACCCACCGGGTGACCAAGTGAATCATTAATGGTTTTAAATTGATCGAGATCGATAAATAATACCGCTCCGTAATAACCATGGCGTTCGGCGCGACGCAATTCGTGCTCCAGCCGCTCAATCAACTGTAAACGATTGGGTAACCCGGTGAGTGCATCGTGGTGTGCCATAAATTCCATTTTGGCTTGCGCATTTTTACGCTCAGTAATATCAACAGAAACAATGAGCACGACTTTTTCATCGTAAAACGCCAAAGGCATCATATGTGTTTGTAAAAAAAACTGTTGCCCAGTGGCAGAAATAAAACGCTCCTCAATCACTTCAAGCTCTTCGTTACCACGAATAACACGATAATCATTTTGCAACATGGTATCTATGTCAAATACCGAATTTTTAAGTAACTGCCGTACATGCAAATTGCGCATCTGTTCAGGGGTAAACCCCAACACGTCAGCTAAGGCTTTATTGGCGAATAAATAATAACCAGCAATGTTGCGTGCACCAATCATTACAGGCAAATGATCAATAATTTGCCGTAAGTGCTCTTCACTTTTTCGCAACGCTAATTCGACTGAGCGCCGTTTGGCAAGGGATAACTCTACGACATCTAACAAATGATTGGAGCTGGTAATTAATTGGGCCAATTCGTCGCGCCGATTTAGCGGTAAAAGAGTTAAGCGATTGACGCCTGGATGATCGGGATTGATGCCGTGAATTTCACGTGCGAGTTTTACTAAGGGTTTGGTTAAGGTGAAATAAAAAACAACGAACAGCATTAACACCAATACCATATTGCGTAACATACCGGTAAGTACTGCGACTTTTTGTCGGGCATAAAAATCTGCCAACGCAAGATCCATATCCACCTTAAAGTAAATACTTCCAGCGTTGCCCTTAATGTAACCAGGTATTGT
>JANPKH010000370.1:0-13420 GCA_031425935.1 Gammaproteobacteria bacterium
TTATCTATCCCTTATTTTAATCTCTATATTCCCGTAGGAATTGAGTACTGGAACGGTATTACCCTTCTGTCCCTAGGTTTGAATACTGCATTCTTTATTGGTGTATCGCTCGTTACTCAACAAACTGAAGATGAACAATACAGTGCGGATTTATGTGCGGCCGACGAACTAAGTCATCCCGTTCGTCAAGCATTGGACGTGCATTCAGCCGCCGAGTTTAAAGAACGCCTCGCCAAACCTTTAGGCAAAACTACCGCTAGTCGTGAAGTTGACAACGCGTTGAGACAACTTAGTTTTAACATTACTGAGCGTCGCCCCTATGCACTGCGTCGCTTGCGAGACCAGATTGAAGGCAACCTGTCGAGCCTAATGGGTATTCATGTCGCCAGTGAAATTATGGATAAACACCTTCCGTTTAAAGTGGCTGAAGTGCGAGAAACTCTTGATATTAATCTTATTGAAAACCGCTTAGCGCAGTATCGAAACCACCTTACAGGCATGGCTGCGGAGCTTAATAATTTACGCCTTTATCACCGTAAGACTTTACAAGAACTACCCATGGCAGTGTGCTCTTTAGGGCCAGATACGGAGATTCTGATGTGGAATCATGCTATGGCTCACTTGACTGCCACGGCAGCAGAAGTGGTTACTGGCTCATACTTAAGAGATATTACAGAACCTTGGCGCAGCTTATTAATGGATTTCAGCAATAGCTCTGATGTGCATTACTATCGCCATAAAATTGAGTTGAATGGACACCCACGCTGGATTAGTTTGCACAAGGCCGTTATTGAAGGTCCCATCACTGAAGGGGTCTTCGATAAAGTAATGATGCTTGAAGACGTGACCGAAACCCAATTGCTTGAACAAGAGTTGGTTCACAGCGAGCGGCTGGCATCAGTTGGGCGGTTGGCAGCAGGCGTAGCCCATGAAATTGGTAACCCTATTACTGGAATTGCCTGCCTCGCGCAAAACCTGCGCTATGATTCTGATAACCCTGAAGTATTGGAAACTGCCGAACAAATCCTCAGCCAAACCGATCGGGTCACACGCATTGTGCAATCTCTGGTTGGTTTCTCACATACTGGACACACCGCTAACGAATTCAAAGCCGTAATTTTGCGCGATTGCGCCAATGAGGCCGTGCATTTGTTATCGTTGCAAAAAGATAAACCACAGGTTCAGTTTGTTAACGAAATAGCTAAAAACGCAATTGTGGCTGGCGATACCCAGCGCATGATCCAAGTGTTAATTAATCTGCTGTCAAATGCCCGAGATGCCAGCCCAAAAGATGGCTTGATTGTACTCGCTAGCAGCGAAGATGAGTATTCCATCAACATTACGGTAACAGACGAAGGAAGCGGTATAGCACCAGATATCATCGAACGTATTCTAGAACCTTTTTTTACCACCAAAGAGCCAGGAGAAGGCACAGGGCTTGGGCTAGCAATGGTGCATAGCATTGTGGAAGATCATGGTGGCTTGCTAGACATTATTAGCCCGGCAGATACAGTAAGAAATCGCGGAGCACAATTCATTGTGAAATTACCTCGCCATGTTGATTCTTTAGTGGATATTTGAGGTACGATAGCTGATTCACTTTTGGGAAGTTCGGTATACTTCAAACAACCCAAGTGTTACCAACCGTAATAAACCAAACAAGTCGATAAACTGCTATGAGTAAGATTCTGATTGTTGAAGATGAAACCATTATTCGCACAGCTTTGCGTAAACTGTTAGAGCGCAACCTCTATGAAGTTTGCGAAGCGCCGTCGGTTAAGGAAGCAATATCAAAATTTAACCTTAAGGACTTTGACTTAATTGTTAGCGATTTACGATTACCCGGGGCACCAGGTACTGACCTGATTAAACTCGCCGGCGAAACCCCAGTCCTCATTATGACTAGCTACGCCAGCCTACGCTCGGCGGTAGACTCTATGCGCATGGGTGCAGTCGATTATGTGGCTAAACCCTTCGATCACGACGAGATGGTCAACGCCGTTAAGCGTGTAATCGGTAAAGCCAAAATTATCGACAAAACCACATCACAAGCCCAAGGTTTAAGTAGCACCACCGCAAGTAAAGCAATAGCAGGAATGATCGGCAGCAGCGATGTGATGCAAGACCTCTACAACCGAATTCATAAAGTTGCACCTACCGCCGCCACAGTACTTATTCATGGCGAGACCGGCACGGGTAAAGAATTGGTGGCGCGCGCATTACATGAAGAAAGTCAACGCAACAATCATTTAATGATTTCAGTTAACTGTGCCGCGATTCCCGAAACATTGATTGAATCAGAGTTATTCGGCCATGAGAAAGGCGCATTTACTGGCGCCGCAACAAATCGTGAAGGCCTCGTCGCCGCTGCTGATGGCGGCACTTTATTCCTCGATGAGATTGGTGAATTACCTCTCGAAGCTCAAGCTCGCCTACTACGTGTATTGCAAGAAGGAGAAGTCCGCCCTTTAGGCTCAGTTGAATCACGCAAAGTAGATGTGCGCTTAGTTGTTGCAACTCACCGCGATCTGCGCAAGCTCGCCAAAGAAGGTAAATTTCGCGAAGATCTTTATTTCAGGATCAACGTAGTTCAACTCACACTGCCGCCTTTGCGCGAACGCGGTAAGGACATTATTAGTATCGCTGAATCATTATTACAGCGCTATTGCAGCCAGTTTGGCAAATCTCAATTGCGCCTGTCTAGCGATGCCGTGGAAGCTATTATGGCTTATCAATGGCCAGGCAATGTGCGTGAGCTTGAAAACGCCATTCAACGTGCTGTTATTCTTTGTGAAGATAGCAGCGAAATCAGCTCTCAACTCTTATCTATTGATTCGGATATTCCCGCACTAGGAATCAACGATACAAGCAATATGCTCTTTGGGCAGGCGCGCACTTTGGCTGGCAATATTCCACCAACTGCAAATGGCGCTAATCAAGATTTATCGCTCGAAGATTATTTCCAACGCTTTGTGCTAGAGCATCAAGAGTCAATGAGCGAAACCGAATTAGCACGCAAACTAGGCGTAAGCCGTAAATGTCTTTGGGAGAGACGTCAGCGCCTAGGGATTCCTCGCACTAAAAATACCTCCATGAGCAGTCTCGCTAAATAAACCTTATTGCAATTTTTAAACTCTGCCTCAGCAGCACTTCAATCACATTGTCAATTTGATGATAGATAAGAACTGCTGAGTAGAATTTAGCCAACAAACATCCTGTCGCCAATTTTAAGTACAACGTCTGTTACCTCCTAATGTTGAACCTGTTACCGGATTAAAAGTGTTACTACCCAAAATAAGTAACAAAACTTCTGGGTATTTGTAACTATCAGAAATAACAAACGGTTATAAGCAAGCACTAAAAAACCGTAAGCCATTGTTTATTAATGATTTATTTTTATTGGCACACAAAATGCTTTTATGGAGCCATAAAAACAAGAAATAATAAAAAAATACGAATTAATAATAACAACAAGAAATAATAAGAAATAAAATACAACAATAAGAACAAAAATAATAATGAGAAGAAAAAAGCGCTAGAAGACAAAAGTAATAAGAAATTAGAATAAAGCGGATGATTGACTAGGCAGAGGATGGGATAGCACGCGAAATTGATATGGCCATGGAAGCGCCCCATTAAATGCCAATGAGCACCTTAGTTGTGCTGCCCTCCGAACGGGAAAGCCAAAAGCTTTCCCGTTTTAGTTTTCCTGATTTGTATTCTGTTGCACGGGTTATATATAAAAGAAGAACTCACTTTATTAAATCGCTATCTGCTCTTATTTCCTCTGCCAGATTGCATCTGCTACACTCCCCGTCCATAACTATTTTTGCTCAACTAAACATCCTTTACTCTACGTTATAAACTCTATGCTAAAACGTTTCTTCAATTTTGTGTCCTCACGCAAACCAAGCAAGCAAGCAAATTTGCCACTGGTAATACCTCGCGATCAGCATAATATCTCGCGCAAAAACATAAGTCCTGCAGCAATTAAAATCATCAAACAACTAGATGAGGCAGGATTTAAAGGCTATCTCGTGGGCGGCGGAGTTCGTGATTTATTGCTCGGCAATCATCCAAAAGATTTCGATGTGGCCACTGATGCTACTCCCGAGGAAATAAAACGTATTTTTCGCGGCGCTCGCATTATTGGTCGTCGATTTCAAATTGTTCATGTGCGTATTGGTCGAGAAATTATCGAAGTGACCACTTTCCGTGGCCACCATGACGACGGTCCTACAACTACACGTTCTGATGAAGGCATGTTACTGCGCGACAACGTGTACGGCACGATTGAAACCGATGCAGTTCGTCGCGATTTCACCGTCAATGCGCTGTATTACACACTCATAGATTTTGCTGTATTGGATTATTGCAATGGCTTGGAAGATTTAAAGCAACGAACATTACGCATGATTGGCGACCCAGCTACACGCTATAAAGAAGACCCAGTGCGCATGCTTCGTGCAGTGCGTTTTGCTGCGAAGTTAGGTTTTAAAATTGAAACAAATACCGCGAAACCTATAAGTGAACTGAGTGGTTTGCTTGCAAATATATCTGAGGCGCGTTTGTTTGAAGAAGTACTAAAGCTGTTTCTCAGCGGATCCGCAACAGCTACTTTCCATTTAATGCGTGAATATGATTTATTCAAACAATTATTTCCAGGGCCTGATGCTGCGCTTAAATCAGGTGACTCTTTGGGTGCCGCTTTAATCGAACAGTCAATGATCAACACTGACAAACGTATTCGTGCTGAAAAAACGGTAACACCAGCTTTTATTTATGCAGCACTACTCTGGCCAGCCCTGCAAAAAGAACAACAACTACTTAGCGCAAAAATGCCACCTCAGGCAGCTTATTTACAGGCGGCGCAGAATGTTATTAGCCAGCAACTCACTCGTACATCTATACCAAAACGCTTTCTAATCCCTATGCGTGAAATTTGGGATTTACAACATCGCCTACCTAGCCGCCAAGGGTTACGCGCTTTACGTTTATTGGATCACGCTCGCTTTCGCGCCGCCTACGATTTTCTATTAATGCGTGAGGACGCCGGAGAGGACTTACACGGCTTGGGTAATTGGTGGACAGTCTTTCAAAAGGCTAATGACGAAGAGCGTGAAGAAATGGTAAAGAATTTAGGTAAACAAAACGCTAGCAGCAAACCTCGCAGACGGGGACCACGCAAACCTAAACCTGAAAACGTTAGCAAAACTGAATAACATGACACATGCCTACATTGGCCTCGGCAGCAACCTCGACACTCCACGTGGTCATATTGCACGCGCGCTTGATGAGCTTGCTAGCCTTCCTTACACCAAACTAATAACTTGCTCAGCGCTTTACAGCAGCCATGCCGTAGGCCCTGGCAATCAACCTAATTACATCAATGCCGTAGCCTTGATTAATACTGAACTAACTCCCTTGCAGTTACTCGACAGGTTACAATCCATCGAACAAGCACATCGCCGGATACGGATCGAACATTGGGGCCCCCGTACACTGGATTTGGATATATTGTTATTTGATAAGCAAATCATCACGAACGAGCGCTTACAAATTCCGCATCCCCACATGAAACAACGAAATTTCGTACTTTATCCGTTAGCCGATATCACACCTAATTTGATATTACCCTGTGGAACGCCATTGTCTGAATTACTCGTTACTTGTCCACACACTGGACTCGAGCGCATAAAAAATGAAGGAGCCTCAGCGTGAGCGCGATGTTTGAAGACTTATCTCTCGATTTACAAAATGTAAAATTGCCACGTTACATCGCGGTCGAAGGCTGTATTGGTGTTGGCAAAACCACTCTGGCACGCAATATTGCCAGCCTTTTTAATTACGATGTGCTTCTTGAGCAACCGGAAGAAAACCCCTTTCTCGCACGTTTTTATCAAGATCCAAAATCTACTGCGTTACCTACGCAATTATTCTTTTTGTTTCAACGAGCCAATCAACTGCAAAGCCTAAGGCAAGCCGATATCTTTGAACCTGTACGAGTTGCAGACTTCCTCATTGAAAAAGATCAGCTTTTTGCACGAGTTACACTCGATGACGATGAACTGAATATCTATCGTCAGGTATACACCAAACTATTAATTGATGCTCCCCGTCCAGATTTAGTCATTTATTTGCAAGCACCGCTGAATGTACTCGCTGATCGTATTCGCCAACGAGGCATAAGTACCGAGCAAAATATCAGTATTGACTATTTAAAATCACTCAACGACGCCTACACGGAATTTTTCCATTACTACGACGGGGCACCACTATTAATTGTTAATGCCAAAGATTTAAATCTTGCCAATAATCGTGATCACTTCAAACAGTTAGTGGAATATATTTTGACTATTAAAAGCGGTAGGCATTACTACAACCCCACACCCATGCTTTAGGTTAATCAATACTTCTACTTTCTTCAGCAAATTAGTGAGCTCAAAATGCCCTACTCTAATCTAAATAGCACCTCAACTACCAACAGTGCGCTCACTAAACAAGTTACTGTAAACACACTGCACAAACTGAAAAGCAATAACGAAAAATTTGTAGTGATTGCGCTTTACGATGCACACATGGCAGCCATGGCCCAGCGTTGCGGTGTAGAGGTGGTATTAGTTGGGGACTCGTTGGGTATGACGGTTTTGGGTTACGACAGCACTATTCCCGTTACCATGGAACATATGATTTATCACGTAGAAGCCGTCGCACGTGGAAATAAAAAATCACTGATTATTGGTGACCTGCCCTTTATGACCTACGCCACCCCCACTGATGCACTGCACAATGCAGCACGCATCATGCAAGCTGGCGCGCATATGGTAAAACTCGAGGGTGGCCAATGGCTCGCAGAAACGGTACAAATGTTGTCAGAAAGAGGGATACCCGTATGTGCCCATTTAGGTTTAACGCCGCAATCAGTTAATAAGTTGGGGGGTTATCGTGTACAGGGACGCGACCAAGCAGATGCTGAAAAGATACTTGCCGATGCAAAGTTACTCGCGAATGCCGGTGCCGATTTAATCGTTCTGGAGTGCATCCCCAGCGCATTGGCAGCGACCATTACGACTGCCGTTAACATTCCTACCATCGGCATAGGGGCAGGCAAGAACACTGATGCCCAAGTATTAGTCATAAACGATATCCTCGGCTTAACCGAGCAACCACCGAAATTTTCTAAAAACTTTCTACTCGAAGCCAATGACATACCTGGCGCTATGCAAAAATATGTAAGCGATGTAAAAAGTAGTATATTTCCCGGCGAAGAAAATATTTTTATCTAAGTCTTCTTCAGATAACTTACCCTTCTTCAACCTCCTTTCTCATATTGCAGACAAAAAAAAGCCGGTGTTAACAACACCGGCAAGACCATACTAGAGGACAAACAAACAAAGAGGAATTCAAACCCAGACAGACAAATTCATTCCCACCTAACCCTTACCATGCAAACGAATCTCTTCATCAGTAACTTAAGTATTGTCGTTAAATACAAATTAGCCAGCAACCTTATACTTTTTTTTAAATTCATTGGCAATAAAATCAACGAACTCATAATGAAAGGTTATATCCATTGCCCTGCCATTTCATCGCATAGGTAAAGCCACCGTATCATGAATTAAAATTTCCAATTTTATTGAAGTTGCGGAGCGCACAACAAACTCATCTAACTGCCTGCGTAACCTAGTTAATTTGGCTCGCGCCGAACGGAACTCCTGAGTAATTGGTTCGTACTCTAAATCGTGATCTTGCACACTTAGCTTATTGAGTTCTGACAACTCCAAATGCAATGCACTAATAATGTCGTAGAAGAAATCTTTTCGATCAACATTCGTGGCTTCCCAATAAGCCTGATCAAGCCCTTGTAAAAGCTCTTCAAGAATATGAACAACATTAGCAATATTTTTTGTGGCCATAGCTCACCCCTAAATGATGTCAACGGTGCAATGAGTATAGGAGAGAAAATCTATAGCACCAAAAACCACCTCGTTAAACAATGGGAATAATCGTATAACACTTAGAGTACGGCCTCAGATAATATAGCCGCCTGTTTAGGTGAGCCTCCATGCCAATAACCAACTTCACCCTATTTCTTTCAATCACATTTATCGTTTCTGCTAGCCCAGGCCCAGTTATGCTTTCTTGTATGAGTAATGGTGGGCGCTACGGTGTCATTAAAGCACTTGAGGGAATGTTAGGTGCAAGCTTGGGGAATTTATGCCTCGTCGGACTTTCCGCACTAGGACTGGGGCTAATCGTTAATAACAACGATTTTTTATTTTATGCGCTTAAATGGGCGGGGGCATTGTATTTGGTAGTCCTTGGCATACAACTTATTCGTCAGCCTATGGCCGCTTCCAAAATAGATAAGGACCTTGCAGATAAAAGTCCATCACTGTGGCTAAGCTCATTTATTATTGCCGTTAGCAATCCTAAAGGATTAATTTATTTTGGCGCATTATTTCCACAATTTATTACTTACAATCAACCACTCATTATCCAATTTAGCTTAATGACCCTGACTTTTCTCATCATTGATTTTGTATGGATGCTCGCCTATGCCGCCGCAGGTCAAAAAATTATGGGATGGTTAAAAAACCCCACACATCAAACTTTATTCAATGCCATCTCCGGCGCAATACTTATTGCCGCAGGATTATTTATGGCACTCACAGGAAAAAATTAACAATGCGTAAATTTATAATAATGGGTGGTATCACTTTTTTATCTATCGCCCTTGATCAACTCACCAAGCACCTCGCCACGCAACACTTAATGACAAGTGAGCCTTTACTATTTTTAGGCGGTAGTTTTCGCTTAACTTACTCCATTAACTATGGCGCTTTTTTAGGATTAGGTAGCAACCTGCCAGACAATTTGCGTAATTTTATTTTCAGCACCTTGGTGGGAATTTTTTTAATCGGTTTTTGTATTTATGCATTACGACAAAAAGCCATGACCAACTGGCAACAAATAGCTTATGCATTAGTTGCGAGCGGAGGCTTCAGCAACCTTATTGATCGCATAACCAATAACGGTGGTGTAGTTGATTTTATGTATATGGGCATTGGTTGGGCGCACACCGGAATTTTTAATGTGGCCGATGTAGCAATAATGGCAGGCGTAGCTCTACTAGTATTTTTTTCTAGCAAAGAAATAATAGAAGAACAAAAAGAAGCGAAAGAACAATAAAAAGGGCGCAGCAAGTGGCGCCCCTACAATTTAGTGCGGCAATGAATCTTTGATTTTCAATAACTTTTGCGCAACATCAGAACCGGCTTGTGCATAACGAATACCTTGTTGCACAAATTGTTGCGCAAGCGGTGTATTGGCGAGCTGCATATAACTTTGTGCTAACACTAAATACAACTCCGGTGCCCGACGATCGATTCGCAGACCGCGCTCAGCAGTAGCAATAGCAGCCTGATAATTTTTCGCCTGGTATTGCGCACGCGATTGCGCAGCCAAGCTCGCTATCGCATTTTTTGCTAGCACAGGAGCTGGTTGGGGTTGCGGCCTAGCCGAGGATGGCGCTACAGGCACGCTCGGAGTTTCAGGATCGACCACCAGAGGCGGCTCTGCCGGTATAGGACTTTCCACAACAGGGGCAGATGATTGGGGAGCATTTGAGCTACAACCAACTAATTGCAACGTAAGGCCAAAACAAATGATGAATACCAAATTTTTTTTCACGATATATCCCGTTTAAATACTAGCTTTTAATGAAAGATTTTCTGCCACCAACGCTCTTCCCTAATTGATCTTATGTTGCATTCGGCGGACTCTTTTGGTTTGTGTTCGTCGCGCATCGGCAGCCACAGCGCGCCGTCACAATCTTCTGCACTTAATAGCCCTGTCTGCGAATCTATCCACTCAAAGCTCATACCCTCTGGAGTACTTTGATTAACGCCCCGCGTTGGCAATTGCCGCATTAAATCTGCCCAAACTTGCAATGCACCCCCAGCACCAGTCAATGGTGTTTGCGAATTATCATCGCGGCCAACCCACACTACCGCTAAATGCTCCCCGCTAAAACCCGCAAACCAACTATCTCGCTGATCATTGGTAGTTCCGGTCTTGCCAGCAAGCGGTAACGACTCCGGAAACGAATTGTACACACTACGCCCCGAGCCCTCACGTAAAACAGCCTGTAAAGCAAACTGTAATGCAAAAGTACCTTGCACCGAAAATCGTTGATTCAATTCAAGCGGATAACGTTTTAACGGCTGACCCTCAGCATTTAAAACCTCGCGAATAACATGCAGCGGTGTATAAACCCCTTCCGCCGCCAAAGTGTGATATGTACCCGCCACTTCAATGGGTGACATATCAATAGCGCCGATTAACATTGCCGGAATAAGCGGAACATCACGTTGGAAGCCCGCTGCTTTTATCGTTTTTGCCACTGCTTTTAAAGACAGCTGCATCCCCAAACGCGCGGTAGCCTGATTATAAGAATGTGCGAGCGCGTGATACAAAGGTACGGAGCCATGGTTAAGATTGTCGGCATTTTTTGGCTCCCACATTTTACCATCGCCACTTTTTATACTGACTGGATCATCACTTAAAGGCATACCTAATTGATAAGTTTGTGGTTGCTCAAGCGCAGTTAAATAAACAAAGGGTTTTATCAAAGAACCGACTGGGCGATTCGCATCAAGCGCACGATTGAATCCGGTGAAGCGTGGATTTTTATCGCCAATGAGCGCAAGTACTTCACCACTACCCACCGAAGTAACTACCATACTGGCTTGTAAATCTTTTACTTTGTATTGCTTTTCTAACTGCGCTATACGCGCTTTCACCGATTTTTCTGCTTGACGCTGCACCATGGGTGCAAGCGTGGTGAAAATGCGCAACCCTTCACTGCGTAAATCTCCTTCTTGATAATCTTGTTTTAACTGCCGTTTTACTAAATCAACATACGCAGGATAGTTAACCAAACTCTCATCATTTTCAGCAGCCAAACTTAACGGTGAAGCCTGTGCTGAACGCATTTGCTTTTCGTCAATTAAACCCTCTGCTTGCATTACCGATAAAACAGTATTGCGGCGCTCTTTTGCGCGCTCTGGTTTTCGCCACGGATTGTAATAAGACGCACCTTTTACCAAGCCAACCAACAAGGCTATTTCTTGAGTATTTAATTCTATTAATGGTTTACGAAAATAATGTTGCGAAGCTAACGCAAAACCATGAATTTCACGCGAACCACTTTGGCCCAAATACACTTCGTTAATATAGGTTTCTAAAATTTGCGATTTGCTATAGTGCAGCTCTAACAATAGCGACATAAGCGCTTCAGGAATTTTGCGGGAAAGACTTTGCTTTTGTGTCAGATAAAAGTTTTTCACCAATTGTTGCGTAAGAGTACTGCCGCCTTGCACTACATCCCCTTCACGTAAATTTACCCACATAGCGCGTAATATTGCTTCAGGTGATATGCCGTGATGCTCAAGAAAATGTTTATCTTCTACTGCTAATAACGTTTCACCAAACAATGGCGGCAAGCCATTTAATTTCACCAATAAACGATCTTCAACAGTGTTGGGATAAATTCCGCCAATTTCTTCTGGCTCCATACGCACCAATGGCAAGGCCGCGCCCGAGGTATCAACAAGCGAAGCTACTTTGCCATCATCAATACGCAGAGTATATTTTTGTGGCTCTTCTCGCTTATCCCAAAATTCAAAACCACGCGTAAACACTTCATATTTAACTTCCCTGGAACTGGCCGCATGGCGCACCATTTGCCCTGAAGCTGCCAGCGTTGTTGTAGTACGATAACCGAGCGCCTCCATCTCTTGTTCGTATAACGAAGGCGTTATCGGCAAGCCCTCATATAACTCCAACGGACGGGAATAAACCCGAGAGGGTAGCGCCCATTTTTTTCCATCAAACTTCTCTCTCACCACCTTGTCTAAATAAATTGCCCAGATGCCTAAAATCAAACAACCGATCAAAAAAAAGACAGCAAATCCCACACCTATAACTTTCCAATTCCAATTCGAAAATGGAGCGGTGCTATCTGGATTTCTTTTCCGACTAAGGAAGCGACGTTTAGTCATTCATGGGCTCTTTAGTGATAATAATAATGACGAATTAAAAAAAACAGTAGCTGAAAAATGCTGGCCATTCTACCCATTCGATATGTCTTTATCGAGTCATACTTTTTAGCATAATATGCGCATTACAAATTCATCAGAGTATTTAGTACCTTCGTAGTGCTAGTTAGTATCTACGTAGTACTAGTTAGTATCTGCTAGCGCTGAAAAATCTAATTTCATTAAACTAACTCATCAATCTACCTCTTAAATTTAAATAAGGTTACAACATGAACAAGCAATATCACATATATGGCATAGGTGCCGCTCTCGTCGATACTGAAATCACCCTCAGCGATGCAGATCTCACAAGGATGAATGTTGATAAAGGCGTAATGACGTTAGTTGATGAAGTACGTCAACACGAATTAATCGGTCATCTTGCTAATCATCTTGTTGCATCACGTAAAGCTAGCGGCGGTTCAGCTGCAAATACTATTATCGCCGCCAGCTATTTTGGCTGTGACAATGTTTATTCTTGCAAAGTTGCTAATGACGACAACGGCCACTTTTATATCAACGACCTCAAAGCCGCTGGAGTACATTACCCAACACATATCTCTCCAGATGAGGGGATCACTGGCAAGTGCCTGGTAATGATTACACCTGATGCAGAACGCACCATGAATACTTTTTTAGGTATCAGCGCAACGCTTTCTGTGGACGAGCTGGATCTGGAAGCCATCGCGCTATCAAAATACGCGTACATTGAAGGGTATTTAGTAACATCTCCTACTGGGCGCGCTGCCGCAATTGCCTTGCGCCAACATGCTGAAGCCAACAATACCCGTACGGCAATAAGCTTATCAGACCCTGCAATGGTGCAATTTTTTCGTGAAGGTCTCATTGAAATGATTGGCAATGGGGTAGATTTATTATTTTGTAACCGCGATGAAGCCATTAGCTTTACACAAACTAATAATATAAATGAGGCAGCCGAAGCCTTAAAAAAATTCAGCAAACAATTTGCAATAACCTGCGGCAACGAAGGCGCATTAATTTTTGATGGCAAAGAATTATTTAGCGTTGCGGCGAACAAGGTCAAAGCTATCGACACCAATGGTGCAGGTGACATGTTCGCCGGCGCGTTTTTATATGCCGTTACACAAGGCAAAGATTACAAAATAGCAGGTGAGTTTGCGAGCTTGGCAGCAAGTCAGGTTGTGTCGCAGTTTGGGCCTAGATTGAAAGCTGAACAGCACGGAGAACTGAAGAAAGTATTTTTTGATTAAAAATTTATCAGTTAGCGCGCACTGGCAAAAAGAACCAGTGCCGCTATTTAAATTTTTGCAATCGCTCTTTTGTTCCGGGGTGAGTTG